>JBANFU010000228.1:0-4927 GCA_037975865.1 Bacteroidota bacterium | reverse complement strand
CCCAATTCTATGGTGTAAGGGAAAAAATCAGATTTTAGTTTGTCAGAAAATGTAAAAATTTCCGAGGTTGACAGGTGAAAACGACCGTCAGAATCCATTGCATCTTTGCATAAAACTACGCGATAACCACCCACAATGGCTTTTTCTATCGGGTCCCACACGATGAGTTGGCTGTAGGAATAGGGGCCCAAATCATACTCGTCAATATCCACTGATTTGCCGGTACCACCACCTGCTGCTCTGAAAGTGATTTCGCGCAAACGTCCAACCTCCTGCATGAGGTTCGGTTTTTCATCTCCTTTAAAAATATAGATTTCATTGGCGGCATTGTTGGTTGGCCGAATGAAAATATCTGTGGTGAGCTCTCGCAATAGAACCGCTGGTTCAATGGGGTCAATGATGTTCTCGCTCATGGCTTTTTGGCTCATGGGGTAAAGTTAATACAAATCTGTAAATCGAGAAAGTTAGGGATGAATGAAGGTGGCGTTGGGATCGTCTCGCAATTGATACACAAAATCTTTGATATACTGCGACTCTTGGAGCGTGTTTCGCTTATCGAATAGGGAAGCATCAATCGCATGCCCAAAGGTCAGAGTGATGGTCTGTCCTCGTTTCAAGAAAAGTTCGTCGGCCAAGGTCATCATTTCGATGTTGAATTTGATTTTCAGAAACTTACGCCAGTTGGCGATGCGGTAAAATCTGCGAGAATTCTCGCCATCGATGAACACAGGCACGATTGAATAGTTATACTGAATGGCCTTAGCCAGAAAACTCTTTTGCCATTCCAAATCCACAATTTTGTTGTTGATTTTCCTGGAACACAACCCAGCCGGAAAAACGATCATTGCCTCTTTTTCAGCATACGCTGTGTCCACCCGAATCATCGACTCTTTGGCCGATTTTCCCAATTTGTTTACAGGAATAAAATAGCCGCGAAACTGAGGGATATGGGCCAAAACATCATTGGCGATGATATGGAGTTTGGATCGAATTTTACCCACTTCTGCAAACAAACACAAGGCATCCATCCCTGCCATAGGGTGGTTGGCCACAAACACAACAGGTCCGGATGTCGGTATTCTATTGGCATGAATGGTTTCAACAGTACAACCCATTTCCTCGATGGCTTTGATCGCAAATTCTCTACCATCATAACCATGATACGTTCTCAATACTCGGTTGAGTTCGTCTTGATGAACAAACCGTTCAAACCAGCGCAGTACAAACTCAGGTATCCACCGCAACAAATTGGCATTTTTGGAGGCAATTACCTCCCTTACACTAACTTGAAGCGGTTTGTCACTGTGCATGTCTTATCCCAGGATTGTTGCTTTGGTTGCGTCCAAAATGGCAAACGATGCGGCAGAATTGGACGACTCGGAATATACGCGGAGCACGGGCTCTGTTCCACTGGGTCGAATCATCACCCACGAACCTTCATCCAATCTAAATTTAAATCCGTCCACATCCTCCACAGCCACCACTTTGTAATCGCCAAATTGAGTATAACTTCTTGATTTGCATTTGTCGATGATGCTGTTTTTAAGCTCGTTGGTTAGGTGCAAATCGTAACGCTCAACGGCAAAGGAACCCACTTTTGCATACATGTCTTGGATCAATTCAGAGACCGTCTTGCCCGTTTTGGCCATGTATTCCATCAGTACCAAGCCCATCCAAACACCATCGCGCTCAGGGATGTGGCCTTTGATGGCTATACCACCACTTTCTTCCGCCCCAATGAGGACATCTTCCGTTACCATGAATTCACATATGTATTTGAAACCGATTTTGGTTGTAATGGATTCCAACCCCTTTAAGTCACAGAGCTTCTGTACTTTATCACTCACGGAAAAACTCTTCACCACTTTGCCATCGTATCCTTTGTAGGTTGTGAGGTACTCAATCAGGAGCAATATCAAGTGGTGGGAATCTACAAAATTGCCTTGCTCATCAAACCAGCCAATTCGATCTGCATCTCCATCGGTGGCCAATCCACACAAATACTCATTCTTGGAGGCAATCAAAGGACCTATTTCCGGCAAATTTTTCAAGATGGGTTCGGGAGCACGACCTTCAAAGCCAGGATTGTGGATGCCATGCAGGATGGTCGATTTTGGCAACAAGCGTCGCACGATGGATTGACCCGCGCCGTACATCGCATCGTATACCAGTCCTGAAGAGACTGCATCCAGCGCTTGCATATCGAAACTTTGCTGACAATGGTCGAAATACATGGTTTCGAAATCTCCATATAGAATCATTCCATCGGACAAATACGATTCAAAGGAGGCTCCCTCATCAACCAATCCATCTACAATCAAGGCTTCTACCTTGCTCACCTCGGCTGGAATGGCTGGACCGCCGTAATTCGCTTTAATTTTATAACCGTTATACGTAGGAGGGTTGTGACTTGCGGTGAGGATGATGCCCGCACCTGCTTGTAATTTGTGCGCCGCCAATGAAATCATCGGGGTGGACACAAACCCATGGGAAATGGTCACTTGTATGCCTTGGGCGGCCATTTGTCGGGCCGTTTCCTTTGCAAACAACTCACCGCCAAATCGACAGTCGTATCCCACCACACATGTTCTTGGCAAATTGCTGCCATTCAACCATTTTGCTGTGGCCTCCGCCACCCGTCTCACGTTAGCAACAGTAAACTCATCAGCAATTATCTCGCGCCAGCCGTCCGTTCCGAATTTGATTTGATACATTGTTTTATTTATTTACACAAAAGCGTTTTCTCCTGTAATTTCCATTCCTAATATCAGCAGGTGAATGTCGTGAGTACCTTCATAGGTTACCACAGATTCCAAATTCATCATGTGGCGCATGATGGGGAATTCACCAGTAATACCCATACCGCCCAACATTTGTCTTGCTTCCCTTGCTACATTCAGTGCAATTTCCACGTTGTTTCGTTTGGCCATGGATATTTGTGCTGGGGTAGCCAATCCTTTATCCATCAATTGTCCCAGCCTCCACACCAGCAGTTGGGCTTTGGTGATTTCGGTAAGCATTTCAGCCAATTTTTTCTGCTGAAGTTGAAATCCACCGATGGGCTTGCCAAATTGAACGCGTTGCTTGGCATATCTTACAGCGGTGTCGTAGCAGTCCATGGCCGCACCCAAAGCGCCCCAACTAATTCCATATCGCGCAGAATTCAGGCAAGTCAATGGTCCTTTTAATCCACTTACACCGGGCAGTAAATTCTCTTTGGGGACCTTGACATTGTCAAAAACCAATTCCCCAGTGCAACTCGCCCTTAAACTCCATTTGTTGTGCGTTGTGGGCGTGCTGAAACCTTCCATGCCGCGTTCTACAATCAATCCGTGAACGACGCCCGATTCATTTTTTGCCCAAACAACGGCCACATCAGCAAAAGGCGCATTGCTAATCCACATTTTGGCCCCATTGAGAAGGTAATGATCCCCATTGTCGGTGAAATGCGTAGTCATGCCGCCCGGGTTTGAACCATGATCAGGCTCTGTTAATCCAAAGCATCCCAGCCATTCACCCGACGCCAATTTGGGCAAGTATTTCTGTTTTTGCGCTTCGCTACCAAACTTGTAAATGGGATACATGACCAATGATCCCTGAACCGATGCTGTAGATCGGACGCCACTATCGCAACGCTCCAATTCCTGCATGATGATGCCGTAAGTTGTATAGTCCATGCCGCCACAACCATATTCTACTGGCAGTTGTGGACCAAACGCGCCAATATCACCCAATTGTTTTACAATGTGTCGGGGGAATTCGGATTGCTGTGCAAAATGTTCTATGATCGGACTCAATTCACGCTTCACATAATCGCGGACCGAGGAGCGGATGAGTTGTTGCTCCTCCGTGAGTAAATCGTCAATTCCATAAAAATCTGGCGCCACGTAGCGGTCTTTGCCTTGGTTTGCCGATATCAATTCCGAAATATCCATGGGACTCATAAAAGTTATCTGTTACAAATGTAACATAGTTGTTTTCTTTGCATGTAAATTTTAACCCCAATATATGTTAACAACCATTTTTATTGACCAATTGCAGCTGTTTGCGCCCATCGGATGGTATGAGGAGGAAAGAGTGAGTAAAGTAGGACTTACCATCAGCGTAAAGGTCAAATTGAAATCATCTGTTTTAAACGATGAATTGAATAAAACGATAGATTATGGAATGTTAACATCGTGGATTATGGAGATTGGACAGCAGCCTTCAAACTTGCTGGAAACGTTTGCAGAAAATATCTTGTTGCACATCGAAAAAGAAGTGCCCCGCGGGCTGGTCTCAATTTGGGTTGGGGTCCGCAAATCGCAGATACAGTCGAAGGGAGTCCTTGCTATGGCCCATGGCGTTGAAGTGGAGCAATCATATCCCAAATCAGCCGACAATTGAGTATCTTTGTGAGAATGAGTTTTTCAAGGGTTTTCTTCACCACTGTTTCATTGATTGTTGTCCCGGTTTTTGCGCAAATTCCGGCCATCACAGGATGGGTTTACAACAAAAAGACATTGGAAACAATTCCTGGCGCCATCATTGTGGATTCAGCCTCTTTTGCCTTTGTAGAGAGCAACGCGCAGGGATTTTATCAATTTGGTACTAAGCAGGGTGATAAAACCATCATTGTCGCGGCCCCTGGCTACAAGCCACAGAAGGTGGTAATCGATGTTCAAGCCTCAGTAAACAAGAATTTCTTCTTGCGTCCAGTAGGATTTGGTGAGGTGGATTCTGCAGCGGAATATTTATCGCTGTACAACTTGAAGCCCTCGTTTTATTCCACAACCAAAAAAGCCATTATTCAGTCGCCTAGTGTATTGTCTGTTAGCGACCCCATCAAGTATTTTCAATTTCTACCGGGCGTTACCGGTGGCATTGAGGGGTTGTCGGGCTTGGTTGTCCGAGGCAGCAATTCGGATCAAAATTTACTCCTTATGAA
>JBANFU010000223.1:0-4628 GCA_037975865.1 Bacteroidota bacterium | reverse complement strand
ATTTGCAGGTGGGCTTTGTTCCAACGGTCTTTGGGGATGAGTCTTTTGAGGTCGCGTTCTGTTTCTTCAACACTTCTGGCGGCGCTCAGTCTCCAGCGATAAGCCAGTCGATGGATGTGTGTATCTACAGGAAAAGCGGGTACGCCAAAGGCTTGTGACATGACCACGGAGGCTGTTTTATGTCCCACCCCTGGCATGGCTTCTAGGGCCTCAAAGGAGGCGGGTACTTCTCCATTGTGGAGTTCCATAATCATTTGGGATAGGCCATAGATGCCTTTGCTTTTCATGGGAGAAAGGCCGCAGGGTCTGATGATATTTTGGATTTCCTCCACGCTCAATTTCAGCATATCTGCTGGGTTGTTGGCTTTTTCGAACAGCAGCGGCGTGATTTGGTTTACGCGTTCGTCTGTGCATTGCGCGCTGAGCAGTACGGATACCAGCAGGGTGTAGGCATCGGTATGGTTGAGTGGAATGGGGGTTTCGGGGTAATATTGCTCGAGGGTATCGAGGATAAACTGTACGCGTTCAGCTTTTTTCATGGGTTAGAAAAAATGGAGGTGGTGATGGGGGCTTGCGAGCGATGTATTTTCAAAGGCCTTTTCAAAAGTGTGATGGGCCATGGGTTGGTTAATGACATGAAGGCAGGCCTCTTGCCAAGGGTTTTGTTGGGCCTCATCGCGAATGGCAAATTGGGTAATGATCCCTTTGGTTACCTCCATTTGGAGGTGGTAGGTTTTATTGTCGATGATAAAATCACGTTGGTGCGTATAGTTAGGGGAATAGCCCAGGATCCATTCGTCTGTGCAGAATTTGTCGTTGCGCAGGGCGATGATGGCATGGTTTTCTTCTGCGGTGATGACAGAGGCTGTGGCGTTCAGCCGGGGTGCAATCGCTTGAGAGAGGGCTTGGATGGTATGGTCCATCTGTGCGAGTTGCGGCAGGTGCTCTGCTAGGTTGGTGACGGCAGATCGGTTGCTCTTTACGGCTTTGTCTTGGTATTGTCCATCGGTTTTGAGTGCTTGTCCGAGATGGTGGATATTGGCATCGATGAGCAAGGTGCCATGGTGTAGCACGCGTTTTTGTTGTTGGAAGATGTGTTGTGCATTGCCTGAGAATTTGAGGCCTTTGTGCAGTAGATCGTCGCGTTCTGAGTAGGTTGATTCTATACCGATGGTGCTCAGGGCTTGTCGGATAGGCTCCAGAAAACGCTTATAATTGACGGCTTTGTCGAGGGTGGTACCAAGGTCTTGGATGAAGGCAAAATTGAGGTTTCCGAGGTCGTGGTAGACCGTGCCGCCGCCGCTCACGCGGCGGGCGGCTTTGATTCCCAGGTGGCGGCAAGCGGCATAGTTGATTTCAGCACACAGATTTTGGTGCTTGCCGCAGACTACGGCTTTTTCACTCCGCCAAAACAAAAAAATATTCTCGGATGTGTGGTGCAGAAAATGGGATTCTGCCGCCAGATTATAATACACATCCGTGGAGGGAGAGACAATGAATCGCATGGGGGTTAGGTGGCCGACTTAGAACGACGTAATTCGAAATTTTGTCCGAGGTATACCTTGCGGACCATTTCGTCGCTGGCCAACTCTTCGGCCGTTCCGTGTTTGAGCAATTTTCCTTCGAACAACAAATATGCACGGTCTGTGATGCTCAAGGTTTCCTGAACGTTGTGATCGGTGATCAGGATACCGATGTTTTTTTGTTTGAGTTTGGCTACGATCTGTTGGATGTCTTCTACGGCAATGGGATCCACGCCAGCAAAGGGTTCATCCAACAAAATGAATTTGGGATCCGTGGCCAATGCTCTGGCGATTTCTGTGCGCCTGCGCTCACCCCCAGAAAGTACTTTTCCTAGGTTTTTTCTCACTTTTCCCAAGCCAAATTCTGCGATGAGGGATTCCAATTTTTCTGCTTGGGCTTCCTTGCTGAGGGAGGTCATTTCGAGAATGGCTTGGATGTTTTCTTCAACGCTGAGCTCACGAAACACCGAGGCTTCTTGGGGTAAGTACCCCACCCCATTTTGGGCGCGTTTGAACATGGGCCAGGTGCTGATTTCGGTATCTTCTAGGAATACTTTGCCTTCGTCCGGACGTACCAGCCCAACAAACATGTAGAATGATGTGGTTTTTCCGGCGCCATTGGGGCCCAGGAGTCCAACGATTTCCCCTTGATTCACTTCTACGCTCACGTCGTTCACGACGCGCTTGGCACCGTATTGTTTTACCAAATGTTCTGAGCGCAGTTTCATCTGTGCAAATATAGGGCAAAAAATAAAGGGCTTCCGCGCAGCGGAAGCCCTTTTAAGTGGGACAAATTATCACTACCTTTGCACCGGCGGTACGGCCAGCTCCCTGTTCACTTCCCCAGGGCCGGAAGGCAGCAAGGACAATAGGTTGTAGCGGCGCGATACCGCCTTTTTTATTTTCCCTGTTTTAGTATTGATTGGTTTTCTTGGGACTGCGACCTGCACCACCCCAGCGGGTATTGTTGCGGTTGCCATTTCCACCTGATCCACCTGCATTGGCACCTTGGTATCCGCCAGAGGGTCTGTCGGCCCGACTGTCTCTTGGTGAAGAGGCGAAGTTGTTACCGGGATTAAATCCACCACGGTCTTTGCCGTAGCCAGATCCACCGCGGTCAGAACCGCCTTTGAATCCACCACCGCCATTGCCATAGCTAGATCCACCGCGATTGCCACCGTAGCCACCTGAACCACCGCGATTTCCGCCGTAGCCACCGCCACCGTTACCGCCGCGATATCCACCGCCGCCACCGCCGCGATTTTTATTGCCATAACCTCTATGGAATCCAGAACCGGCACCGCTACCACCACTTCTACGTTGGGGCAATTCAATGCGATAATCGTGTTCCATTTCGGTCATACACTCGCGACCGTGAACTTTGTAAATCTGTTCTAGCAGGTTGGCTTCTGAACGTTCGCAAAAAGAGATGGCGATTCCTTCAGCACCGGCGCGACCTGTACGGCCAATGCGGTGGGTATGGGTATCGGCATCCATGGCGATATCATAGTTCAATACATAGTTGAGTTCTTTTACGTCTACACCCCTGGCAGCAACGTCGGTTGCGATGAGGAGTTTGGCTCTACCGCGCTTGAACATGTCGAGGTTGTGCGAGCGCTCACGCTGTGATTTGTCGCCATGAATGGCCACAGCGGAGTAGCCATCGTCTTTCAAAGACATCACCAATTTATCGGCGCCGTGTTTGGTTTTGGTAAACACCAACATGGCTTCGATGGCGGGGTCTTCGAGCATATCACGCAGCAAAGAGTATTTGTTGTTGCGATCTACGGCAAACAACCATTGGGTAATTTTTGGTTTGTCTTCGATGTTAGGAAGGATATCGATGTGCTCGGGATCCACCAACATTTCTGAGGCCAATTGTTTGATTTCGCGGGGTGCTGTGGCTGAGAACAACAAGGTTTGTTTGCGTTCTGCCAACATCAATTTGCCGATAGCGCGGATGTCGGCCACGAAACCCATATCGAGCATGCGATCACACTCGTCCAAAACAAAGGTCTGGATGCCTGAAAGGTCGATAAATCCTTGTTCGATCAAGTCGAGCAATCGGCCGGGCGTTGCGATAATCACTTGGCAACCGCGACGAATTTCTTGTACTTGACGCATTTGAGAAACACCGCCGTAAACCAGGGCGATGCGCAGGTTGGTTCCACTGGCGTATTTCTTGAAATTGTCGGAAATCTGGTGGGCCAACTCACGGGTTGGTGCCAACACAAGCGCATGGGTTTTGCGTTGGGGGTTGTTGATGATTTGTTGGATGATAGGAATGGCAAATGCCGCTGTTTTTCCTGTGCCGGTTGGGGCTGTAGCGAAAAGGTCGCTTCCTTTTAAAATGGTTGGAATGGCCAAAGCTTGAATTGGCGTGGGTGAGGTGTAGCCCTGTTCGGAAACAGACTTCACCAAGGGGGAGATTAACCCCAATGTGTCGAATGATTGCATGTATGTTTGTTAGATTACTGTCTTCCTGCGAAACACGTCAGAGTTAGTGTTTTTATCGCAAACGTGCTATGAAATCACGTTACAAAGACCGACTCTAGATGAATTAAGCGGCGCAAAGATACAAAGAATAATCGAACATTGGTATAAATCATAGAATTAAACGGGGTATTGGTCGTATTTTTGAACTTGTATGAGCACGCAGGACATTCAGTTTAACAAGAATGAGGATTTGAACAAGCAGGAGTGGGATTTGGTGAAATCGCGATTAGAGAAAATCTATTTGGGGGGTGGGGAGAAGGCGGCGGCCAAACAAAAAGAGAAGGGCAAAATGCTCTGTAGGGAGCGGATCGATTACTTGCGCGATCCCGATTCTGCGTGGATAGAAATTGGGGCTTTTGCGGGGTATGATATGTATCAGGAGCAGGGTGGCTGTGTAGGAGGGGGTGTGGTAACTGGCATTGGCTATGTATCGGGCAAGCAGTGTGTCATTGTGGCCAACGACGCCACGGTGAAGGCGGGTGCATGGTTTCCCATTACGGGCAAGAAAAATTTGCGTGCCCAGGAAATAGCCATGGAAAACCGATTGCCCATCATCTATTTGGTGGATAGTGCGGGGGTTTTCTTGCCGATGCAGGATGAGATTTTTGC
>JBANFU010000215.1:0-10021 GCA_037975865.1 Bacteroidota bacterium | reverse complement strand
CACAGACATCCGTCCCCACAAAATGCTTGATGATGTTTTCAGCATTGCTGCCACTGCCCGACGCAAAAACTACCAACTTCATCCTTTGATAAAACTATGATTGACCATGATTTCCAACTCTCGCATCAGCGTCAAACGTGGCTGGTTGGGGGCGAACAAAAATCCATCAAACGCTATCCAGCGCTTGTTTTTTTTGTCCAAAACAACCTTGCGAACAAACGGACCGCGTCTATCGGTATTCAATTCTGTATACCACCCAGTGAGGTAATATTCCGGGTTGCCATGGCGATTACTTTTGTTTAATCGAATGGGGAAGATGCCACTAGTGCTAATCTCCACCCAAGTTCCTTCAGCGGTTCTCAGGTATTTTTTGGTGAAAATATTTCTCATCGCAACCATAGAATCCAACGACATGTTGGCTTGAGTGGCAGGGAAAATATTCACCATGAAATTGCTGTGGAATTGACTGTTCTCGTTTCGCAACCAAATGAAATCCGACGTAGCTTGTACCAGTTTCAATGTGGCATTGAGACAAAGGTCTACATTGTATTTGCCAGCCAACAGTTGGGTTAAACTATCCGAATAAACATTTTGCTCAACCACTGCGGTGAGAGGGGTTTGGCTACGATTCGATTCTCCGCATTCTATCGCTTTGGATATCGTACACAAGAGACCTTGATGCTTTTTTAACCAGCCCAAACTGAAATTTTCACCCGCAGAGTGGGTATCGCGAATCCAAAGCACCACTTGTTGCTGACACCACACATTCTTCAACCAAAAACAATGGATTTCTTCGATAACGGTATCCATCAATACGTTATTCCCTTGGGCGGATAGGCGCTCACATTCCGATAATTTGGACAAGGGATCAATTGACCAAATGAGTGTGTGATTCTGGAATTTACTTTCAGTTTGCGGGTCGATCTCTTCCATTTGGGTAAAAGGATGCAATTCGAAATTGAATGCCGACTCGTAATATTGAGGATCGGATGGTATGCGATTTTCCTCAAAACGAACCAAATTGCTATCCACGGCAAACAGCGTAGCGCTGAACAATGCTTGGATTGAATCCGACAGATATTCTGGATAAAACACGCGGATTTCTCCGGCTCTGCCTTGAGCCGTATCTTTTTGGTTGTTAGCAGATGGATTGCAAGAAGGTAAAATCAAGCAATAGACCAATGCAACTGCAGTAGCTGCTATCGGAGCGCGTGATAAAAAATGAGGAAATCGCACTATCTACGATTTTTTTGAATGACCAAACGCTGTCCCACTTGTATGGAATTGGAACGCAAATGATTCCAAGTCTTAATTTGGGTCACTGTTACGCCATGGGTTCTGGCAATGGCACTGAGGGTTTGTCCACGTTTAACCACAACAACAATTTTACCACTACTGGTTTTTGGCGCGGTGACCCCCGTTGAGCCCGCCACCTGAACCCCGCGGGGAACGGATTTGGGATAGGCGTATGGAGCCCTGTAATTGGTGGGAACCACGTGGTGATTGTATTTGGCAAATGCCGCCGCACTATCGAACCGATCAATAAAATCCATGCTGGCATTGTAGGGCATTAATATGACACTGCCATGGGCCATGTCGGTGTTTTGATTGAGCAACTCCTGATTCAAACCAACCAAGTTGTGATGAGTACCCAAGTATTCGTTGATTTTGCCCAAATGCATGGTAGAGTCGATTTTGGTTGGGGCAAGAACGATGCTTTGGTCATTGTGGAGCGCATTTTTACCTTTTTCGGTAAAGTTTAAGACATAGGCCACCGCAATGAATTTGGGTACATAATTCTGGGTTTCCTTGGGTAAAAAGGGCAATACTTCCCAGAAATTGGTTTTGCCTCCACTTCTGCGAATGGCTTTTTGCACATTGCCTGGTCCACAGTTGTAGGAGGCGATACTCATTAACCAATTGTTGAAAATCGATTGAGAGTTAGCAAAATATTCACAGGCTTTTTGTGTGCTTTCAACAATACTTTTACGATCATCGCATGGATATCCAATGCGCATCCCCATCAACTTTCCCGTGTAAGGCATGAACTGCCACAAGCCCGTAGCGCCACACCAAGAAACCGCACTGGGGTTCAAGTTAGATTCAATGACCGAGATGTATTTCAATTCTGTGGGGAGTCCGTTTTTGTCCAAGATTTCCTCGAAAATGGGGAAGTACAACTTCATCCGTTCATGGATTTGGTTAAAATAGCCCTCGCCATATCCCATGAAATAACGGATGTGCTGTTCTACCATCCTGTGATATTGGAATGGAATGGTGCTGCCGATTTGCGACATCAAAGCCTCGAATTCTTTGCCGTTGCGATACCGTGTTTCGTCGTGTCCTACTGGACTGTGTGATGGGATATTGCCCAACAATGCCTGGGTTAGGCTATCGATTCTGGAAATGTGGTTTCCGGCCTCGGGATTCACCGGCGCTTGTGCGTTCAATGCAATGGCACTGCTTCCCGCAATCAAAACCGACAACAAAAATGACTTGATCATATCTTTCAAAAATAACGCAACTGCGCGCGATTCCTTTTTATAGCAAAGACTGAGCCAAAAATTAACCAACAAACAATTGTGTATATTTGTAATAATGCAAGATTAGCAAATGTCAGAAGCGTTTGTTATCTTAGAGTTGCAAAAAAATATACACCCCGTGGCATTGTCAAAAAATATCCTATCACCAGAAAATGAGTCACAAACTTTGGCTCAACTTCAAAAAAATCAAACCAAAAACGGAGGTTTGAGTATTGGTATTCCCAAAGAGGTCACGTTTCAAGAAAATAGGGTGCCTTTAACCCCGGCTGCTGTATCGTATTTTACAGCCAACGGACATAACATCGTAATCGAGTCTGGTGCGGGTAGGAATGCGAATTTCTCCGACATACAATTCAGCGAGGCTGGAGCGCAAATCGTATACAGCAACAAAGAAGTTTATGAATGTGAGACTATACTGAAAATTGATCCCCCTACACTGGCGGAAATTGAGTTGATGAAGCCCGGACAATTGTTGATATCGGCCCTGCAAATCAATCAAATGGACTCTGTCTTGTTGCGAAAGTTGATGGAAAAGAAAATCAATGCCATGGCCTACGAATACCTGGAGGATGATGGTGGAACTCGACCCATTATCCGGGCCATGAGTGAAATTGCAGGAACAGCAAGCATCCTGATTGCCGCAGAATATTTGAACAATACCCATGTTGGAAAGGGAGAGTTGTTGGGTGGTTTTGCGGGGGTTCCTCCAACACAAGTAGTGGTGATTGGTGCTGGCGCAGTGGGTGAATTTGCGACCAAAGCAGCTCTGGGATTAGGCGCCAATGTGAAGGTGTTTGATAACAATATGTATCGTTTGCGTCGCATTCAAAAGTCATTTGGGTTCCATTTGTATACCTCAACCATTCAGCCTCAAGTGATTAAAAGTGCCATATCCAGCGCCGATGTTGTGATTGGTGCGCTCGCGGGAAATACGGCAAGGAGTCCCATCGTGATCACCGAGGAAATGGTCATGTCGATGCGCCCTCACTCCGTACTAATAGATGTAGCCATTGATCGCGGCGGCAATTTTGAAACTTCAGAAGTGACCAACCATGAAAAACCCATTTTTCACAAACACGATGTGATTCACTATTGCGTGCCAAACATTGCTTCTCGTGTAAGTAGAACCGCCAGTTACACCTTGAGTAATGTGTTTACGCCCATGCTGGATGAAATGGCACAAATGGGAGGTTTTGGTGAGTTTTTGCGCATGAAGGCGGGCGTCCGCAAAGGGACGTACTTGTATCGTGGAAGTCTGACAAACAAGAATTTGGCCGATAAATTTGCCATCAAATACCACGATATCGACCTCATGGTGGGTCTGTTTATGTAGGTTACAAATGGTGATGCAATTTGTTAGCATCAATGGGTTGGAAATGGGTCTCCACCCTTCCCGCATGTGTATCAGTAATTAGAATTTGACCATAACCCGAGGCGCCAACCATGTCAATCAAGCGTTGCGCTCTTTGCTCGTCGATCTTTTCAAAAATATCATCCAACAACAAAATCGGGTGGTTCTGTGTTACCGATTGGAAATAATTGTATTGGGCCAGTTTTAAGGCAATGATGAAACTTTTGATTTGTCCTTGTGATCCATATTTTTTCAATGGAAAATCACCAAGTCCGAAGTTCAAATCATCTTTGTGAATCCCTACAGAAGTGCGCTGTGAGGCCATGTCGAGTCGGTGCGCATCCAACAACAACCGGGGAAAATCTCCTTCGTTCAATGGACTCTCATAGCGAATGGACGGAATTTCACTTCCCAAGCTCAATGTTTGGTAAATCGGGGCGAAGTAGGTGAGCAATTGGGTAATGAACGACTGGCGTTTTTCATGTATCAGCAGGCCCGCAGGGATGAGTTTGGCGTCGTAGCTCGATAATAAATCCGGGTCAATGTACCGGCCTTGCATCGTTTTAAGCAGGGCGTTTCGTTGCTCAAGGGCCTTTTTGTAAGTGCTCAGATTTTGTAGGTAGGTCTTGTCGATCTGACATAAACTCAAATCTACAAAACGTCGACGATCCTCGCTGTTTCCTAAAACCAAGTCGATGTCGTACGGTGTGATAAACACCGTTTGTATCATCCCTATATGGTCTAACAGTCGCGGATACACTTTATCGTTCTTTTTGATGGTCTTTTTGCCGGACTCGAATTGGATGAGTATTTCGGCGGGTACTTCACCTTCAAACTGACCCTTTACCGTGAAAAATGACTTATCGTGCTCAATGATTTGACTGTCGATGCCATTGAAATAACTTTTCGCATTGGCCAAATAATGCACCGCGTCTAGAATGTTGGTTTTGCCCACGCCATTGGCTCCCGTGAGTGTATTTACACCGTTACAAAACTCCAAGGATCGCTCGCTGTGGTTTTTAAAATTAAACAGTTGAAGTCGTTGTAAATACACAATGCAAAGTAAATCAATTGCTCAGTATTTGAGGTTTGAAATGATCGATGGAGTTATTCCAAATTGTCCACATTGGTCTAGACTCTTTTGGGATTGATTTATCTTCGTTTGTTTCCAAATTATGCCGGTTTTCTCTCATTTGCATGTTCACACCCAATACTCCCTCCTCGATGGAGCGGCGAGCATTAAAAGTCTGGTGAAAAAGGCCAAAGCCGATGGTATGCCCGCCCTAGCAATTACAGACCACGGCAACATGTTTGGCGCATTTGAGTTTTATCAAGCGGTGACCAAAGAAGGGCTCATGCCAGTCATCGGTTGTGAATTTTATGTGGTAGAAGACCGATTCCAGAAGTCATTCACCCAAGGCACGAAAGACAAACGTTACCATCAATTGCTGTTGGCGAAAAATCAACAAGGGTATGCCAATTTGAGTAAGCTCTGTTCTTTGGGTTACTTGGAAGGTTTGTATAGTAAATATCCTCGAGTAGACCGTGCACTCATTGAGCAATATAGCGAGGGATTAATTGCCACCACTTGTTGCATTGGAGCGCAAGTGCCGCAAGCGATACTGTGGAAAGGCGAAGAAGAGGCCGAACGCATTTTCTGTGAGTGGCATAAGATTTTTGGAGAGGATTACTACATTGAACTGCAGCGACATGGTTTGCAAAACCTCGATGGGACAGGGATTTCTCAAGAGGATATCAATCAAATTTTGATTAAATGGGGCAAGAAGTACAACGTGCCCATCATTGCTACAAACGACTCGCACTATACCGATAAAAAGGATTCGAACGCACACGACATTCTTTTGTGCATCAATACGGGGGAGTTTCAAAGTACCCCCAAAGCCAACAATGAAGAAGGAGGCAAAGGCTTCCGTTTTGCATTTCCTAATGATGAGTTTTTCTTCAAAACCCAGGCGGAGATGGAAGCCCTGTTTTCGGATATTCCCGAGGCACTCGACAATACCAACCGATTGATTTCAACCATTGATCCGCCCAAGTTGTCCCGCGATATCGTATTGCCCAACTATGCATTGCCCGTGGGATTTGATGATCAAAATGTCTTTCTGAAACATTTGGCTTACGAAGGATGTCGCAAGCGCTACGGAGGAACCATCCCTACGCCTGTGCAAGAGCGACTCGACTTTGAACTCAATACCATTACCCATTCCGGTTTTGCGGGTTACTTTTTGATTGTTCAAGACTTTACCACCGCCGCCCGGGAAATGGATGTTTGGGTGGGGCCAGGCAGGGGATCCGCTGCCGGTAGTTTGGTGGCCTATTGCCTGGGAATTACCAACGTAGACCCCGTAAAATACGATTTGCTGTTTGAGCGTTTTCTCAATCCGGAGCGTGTGAGTATGCCCGACGTGGATATCGACTTCGACGATGTAGGTCGCGATCGCGTCATTCAATACGTTGCCCAAAAATACGGTGAGCGACGCATTGCGCAGATTATCACATACGGAACCATGGCGGCGAAAAGTGCCATCCGCGATGTGGGTAGGGTACTTCAGTATCCATTGCAAAATACCGATAGATTGGCCAAGATGGTGGTGGGGAACTTGAATTTACAAACCCTGTTGCACGTAGATCCAGATGAATTGGCCAAAGACGATTCAAAAAATTTGAAACCAGAGGAAATTGATTGTGTTCGGGAAATACAAAAGGTTTACAATGGAAACGATGATGCTGCCAAAGTGTTGAAGGATGCAGAGAAGTTGGAGGGAAGCGTCAGAAATACGGGTGTCCACGCTTGTGGTATTATCATCGCACCCCAGGATATCGATGAGTTGGTGCCCGTTGCCCTGTCGAAGGAATCACAGTGGATTCAGGTTCAATACGATGTAACCCAGATTGAAAAAGCCGGACTTTTAAAAATGGACTTTTTGGGGCTGAGTACGCTCACCATCATGAAAGATGCCATCAAGTTGATTCAGGAAACAACAGGGGATATCATCGATTTGGATACCATTCCGCTCGACGATACCAAAACATACGAATTATTTCAACGCGGAGAAACCAATGGGGTGTTTCAGTTTGAAAGTCCGGGTATGCAGAAGTACATGCGCGAACTGAAACCCACGCAATTTGGCGATTTGATTGCCATGAACGCGCTGTACAGACCGGGTCCATTAAAATACATTCCTGATTTCATTGATCGTAAACACGGAAGAAAACCGGTTGTGTTTGATTTGCCAGAAATGGAGGAATACCTCAAGGAAACCTATGGAATTACGGTATACCAAGAGCAGGTAATGTTGCTGAGTCAGAAATTGGCTGGGTTTTCAAAGGGAAAAGCCGATGAACTCCGCAAAGCCATGGGTAAAAAGAACAAAAGCATCATTGATCAGCTCAAAGGGGATTTTATGGCCGGGGCACTGGAAAAGGGATTTCCGGAAAAAGTGCTTGAAAAAATATATTCGGATTGGGAAGAATTTGCCCAATATGCGTTCAATAAATCTCACTCCACTTGCTATGCCGTAATCGCCTTCCAAACGGCCTATCTCAAAGCCAACTACCCGGCTCAATTTATGGCCGCCGTGTTGAAGAGCAACATGGGTGATATCAAGAAAATCACTTTCTATATGGAAGAGTGCCATCGACAAGGGATCAAAGTATTAGGCCCCGATTTGAATGAAAGTAGGAACGTATTTACCGTAACGCCAAGTGGACAAATCCGCTTTGGGTTGAGTGCGGTGAAAGGGGTGGGCGACAATGCCGTGGAAGAGATACTGCAAGAGCGTGATAAAAATGGTCCTTTTAAAAGTTTGTTTGAGCTCACGACCCGTGTGAATCTCAGGGCAGTGAATAAGCGGAATATAGAAAATATGGCCAAAGCAGGCGTGTTTGATTTCGATCCGCGATATCACCGGGCTCAGTACGTAAAGGAAGATGCCAATGGTACCAACGGGATAGAACTTGCAATACGCTACGGTCAGCGAATTCAGCAAGAGAAATTCAGCGGTCAGATGGGCTTGTTCGGCGGTGGGGCAAACCTAGCCAATGAGGAACCCAAGTTGCCCCAAGTGGAAAAGCTCACGCTGCTGGAAGAGTTGAAAGAAGAAGAGGAGTTGGTGGGCGTATTTTTAAGTAAACATCCCCTGGATGATTTCAAATTTGTCTATGATAGCATTGTCACTGCCAGCGTAAAGGATTATCGCGAAGCCCTAGAAAATAAAACGCCCCAGGTGTTTCAAATGATGGGCATAATTACCAGTGCCAAAGAATTTATCAGCCAACAAGGAAATCCCTATGTTCGATTCAACTTTATGGACTACTCAGGAACGATAGAATTGTCGCTCTTCAAGGATAAGTTTTTAAAATTCAAGCACTTGATTGGTAAAGATTACATTTTGCTCATTCAAGGTCAGACCGATTATTCCAAAGTCAAAGACGAAATGCGTATGAATATCCATCACATTCAATTGGTGTCGGACGTGGATCCCATGAGTCTGTATCGCTCTATTCAAATAGATATGACACCGTCGGATTTGGAACAAGGGAAACAACAAATTGTGAGCGAGGTGCTGTCTCAGTTCCCCGGAAAATGTCCTTTGTATTTCAATTTTTACGATGCGGATGAGAACATGACACTTCGCATGGTTTCTAGGGCAGGTTTGAATTTTACCAATGAAGTAAGGGAAATGCTCAACGACATGGAAGTCGTGTATACACCCAAATTGGATGATAAATGGTTGGTTGAACGCAAAGATGAAAGTCGCCGGTTTTACAATAGCTAGAAATCTGGTACAGGCCGATTATCCCCTAAAGGAAGCCTTGTATTCTGTGTTGCCACTGTGCGATGAAATGGTGATCGCCGTGGGGAACTCAGAAGATGGTACGAAGAACTACATAGAATCATTCAATGAACCCAAAATCAGGCTGTTTGATACCATCTGGGACGATTCAAAACGCATTGGCGGGGCGGTGTTAGCCGATGAGACCAATAAGGCCATGGATCAAGTATCGGAAGATGCGGATTGGTTGGTTTACATTCAGGCCGATGAATGTTTGCATGAAAAGTATTTGCCTGCAGTTCGAGCCGCGATGGAGCAGTATTTGCACGACGAAGAGGTAGATGCATTGCTGTTCGATTATTTGCATTTTTATGGTAATTATACTATGGTGGGTGATTCACGACGTTGGTATCGTCAAGAAATCCGCATCATTAAAAATCACAGAAATATTCGCAGCTGGAAGGATGCGCAAGGGTTTCGTACCGCCGACGGTAAAAAACTTCGTGTGGCCAAAATCAATGCTTGTATTTACCATTACGGTTGGGTAAAACATCCCAAATACCAACAGCAAAAACAAGCGCAGTTTCATCGACTTTGGCACGATGATAACTATATGGAAAAGAACGTGTTGGGCGTTGAGGAATTTGATTACGGCACGATTGATTCACTCAAACATTTTCAGGGTACTCACCCCGCTGTTATGCAGGAAAGGATACAGCGAATGGATTGGACATTTGATGTCGATCCTACCAAGAAGAACTTTGGATTGAAAGCGAAATTCTTGCACTGGATTGAGCAAAAAACAGGCTGGAGAGTGGGAGAGTATAAAAATTTTATTAGAATTAGATGACAAACAAACGCATAGTAATCATTGGGGCTGGTGCTTCCGGATATTTTACCGCAATTCGTGTGAAAGAGCTCAATCCAAACGCAGAGGTTTTGATCCTTGAGAAAACGGGTAAAACGTTGTCGAAATTGAGAATCAGCGGCGGTGGGCGGTGCAATGTGACGCATGATTGCAAGAGCGTTTCAACGTTGCTGCAACACTATCCCCGCGGGAAGAGTTTTTTGAAAAAGATCTTTCATGATTGGTCGGTGCAACATACCATAGATTGGTTTGAATCAAATGGCGTACCCCTGAAAACGGAAAGTGATGGTCGGATGTTTCCTGAATCAGATTCCTCTGAAACGGTAGCGCAACTCCTAGAGTGGAGGGCGAAAAAATTGGGTGTGCAATTGATGACCAATGCATCGGTAGTGACCATCGTTTCACTGCCTTCCGGTGGTACATATCGCTGGCAATTGAATTTCAATACAGGAGGAAGCGAAGT
>JBANFU010000213.1:0-6367 GCA_037975865.1 Bacteroidota bacterium | reverse complement strand
CCACCAAAGCTCCCCTCCCCCTGGTGCAGATCTTTGACCGCGATGGGGCCAAACTCGGACAAACCCGCCTCGATGGCTATTTCAACCTCAACCTCCGCACCGGCACCTACAAACTCATTTTCTCCCACCCCGATTTCTACAATACCGAAATCCCACTGGTGGTGCAGTACAATACCAAAGACACGCTCAACATCATCCTCACCCCCAAAACCGAAAAAATTCAGGGGGTAGAGATCCGCAAGGAATACAAAGACCCCGCGGCCGACTACATACGAAAAGCCATCGCCCAACGCGATTATTGGCACAGTCGGATGCCCAACCAATCGGCCGATATCTACATCAAAGCCTTTGAGATTTCGGCCAAACGCGACACCAGCAACGCCACCGCCTTCATGGAAATTGCGATGCAGCGCGATGCCTCTACCGACGGAAAAATCAAAGAAACCCGCAACGGGGTCAAAAACGTGGGCTCCAAAGCCGGGTTGTTCTACCTGTCTACCACCGAAGGCGATTTCAACCTCTACCAAAACCTGCTGGACGTACCCGCCCTCTGTCCGCTCCCCATCATGTCGCCCCTCTCCAACTCGGCCCTCTTGGCCTACCGATTTCGATTTTTGGGCGCCTACCAACACCCGCAGTACGGACGGATTTTGCGGATTGGGATGTCGGGCCGACAAACCGCCAATGCCACCCTGTCTGGGGAGTTGCACTTGGTGGATACCACCTTTTGGATATTGCAAGCCGAGCTAAATTTTCCCAAGCACCTGATGGCGGAATACGATGCCATGACGTTGATGCAGTATCAGCGGCTCGATAGCAACGAACACATTCTCACCGATTCACAGCGGTTCAATTACAGCGCCAAGTATGGCAAAACCTTGAGCAAGGCCACCACCTTGGTGGACTACAAAAAGGTGACGGTGGTGGAGGCATTTCCCAAAAATCATTTTGGCTTGGAGGTGAGCAAGACCACGCAAGAGGCCTACGAAAGGGATTCGGCCTATTGGCAGCAACAGCGCACGCAACCACTGAGCCAGCAAGAGACCAAGTTCATCAACGCGGCCGACAGTCTACAGCGGGTATTAACATCGGACAAATACCTCGATTCGGTGGAGGCTAAAATCAACCAAGTGACGTTCAAATCGTTGGTGCTGGAAGGACAGGGCTATCGCGACAGAAAAAAGGGAATCACCCTGCGGTTTCAGCCGTTGTGGAACATCTACCAACCTTGGTGGCCGGGGGGCGCACGGTTGAGTATTTGGAATGGGTTTGACAAGACGTTTGAAAACAAAAAGACGCTGCAATTCAATGAGAATTTATCCTACGGCATAAACAACAAAGACGTTCGCGGCACGGTGTACATGTCTCACCTCTACAACCCCTACAAGCGGGCAATGGTCTTTGCCTCGGTGGGTCGGGATTTTGGAATGGTCAACATGAATGCGGCCTATGTGGATTTGTTTCGGCGCGACAATTTTTATCAGAACAAGCACCTCAATGTGTATCACCGACAGGAGTTGATCAACGGGTTGTTTTTGCAAATTCAGGGGGAGTTGAGCGACCGCAAGGACATGTCGACCTATGTGTTTGATGAATTTGGCGACAGTTTGTTCGAGAACAACCGGCCGTTGAAGTTTGTGGATCATCGGGCCTTTTTTGCGTCGGTCAACCTCTCGTACACACCGTTTCAGCGATACATGTCGGAACCCAAGCAGAAGGTGATCTTGGGCTCTACTTGGCCCACGTTCAGCATCAATTACAAGCAGGCGGTGCCGGGGATTTTCAACAGCAACATTGATTATCAATATTTGGAGTACCGGATCGATCACAGTTTTCCTTGGGGGTTGATGGGCAACAGCGAGTTGCGGGCGGTGAGCGGCAGTTTTTTGAGCAGCCGAAACGTGAATGTGGTGGATTACCGCTACCAAAGAAGGGCCGATCCAGTAATTTTCACGCCACCGATGTTTGCGTTTCAGCAGTTGGATTCCACGTTTATCACGTTCAAGCGGTTCTACGAGGTGCATTACCAGCACAGTTTCAACGGGAGTTTGGTGAACAAGGTGCCTTTTTTGAAAAAGTTGAGTTTGTACGAACGGGCGGGTGTGAATGTGTTGTATGCGCCGGAACGAAGGAATTTGTTTTACTACGAGGGCTATGCGGGGATCGACAAGCTGGTGCGGGTATGGCGCGATCGATACAAGATTGGCATTTACTACACGGCGGGCTATGCGAATATCTTCGAAAAACCGCGTTACGGATTCAAAATCAATTTTGAATACTACGATCGATTTAACAATAAATGGTGATTTCTAAAACATTTGGATATATTTGTTTATCATGAAAAATATATTCAAACATTTTTTTTGTTGCCTAATAGCTATTAATTTCTGCAGAATTGCATACGCTCAACCAATAATGGACTGTAGTTTTGGCAAGATAATCGCTGATGAGCAAAAGGAAACCGCAGTACGTTATTCTTTAGGAATTAATAGAATAATCAAAAATAAATTGGGTTTCTATGCCACACTGGAGAAAAAAGGTGGTTTCATGCCTTTTACTTCAAACACATACAACAATGAGTTTAAGCGTCACATATTGGGTGTACAATATGACTATAATAATCATTGGGGATTGTATGGTGGTTTGGGCGTTAACTCAATTAACCCATTTCAAAGCGATGTGAATTTCATCACGAGCAGAAAAGAACTGGGAATTACTTATAAGTTTTCCAACATGAGTGTATTGCGCTTTGGTTATAGTAAAAGTGTTGGATTTACCGCTAATTTTGGCTTGCGCTTTCCATTAAATTCATCCCAAATAACCGTTCACAATGCAATTTCAAAGGAATTTGAATAACACTGTTTACCAAATATTTCATGAGTTTACATGATATTATATCTGTCATCTGCAGATTATGTTTAACTTTGTATTATAATACACTGAAATTATGTCTAAATCATCAATTCTTACCCTTGCATTCACCTTGATTGGATTAAATTCCACAGTAAATGCCCAAACAACCAATCCGACAATAGAACCTGGTATTGGTTATGTCTTCAACACGGGTTATGATTTTAGCGCAGTAAGAGTTCAAATTGCCGCTCGAAACCTTTTCCTTTCTAACAAATTGGGATTGTATTACACTATTGAAAAAAGCAATGCTGCGATTGGACCGAGTAAAACCTATCTACGCGACATTGCAGGTATTAACTATCGGTTGTCAAATTTAATCTCTTTGCAGGCCGCAGGAGGTTTATTCAGTAACAGCTTTTTTACTGAATCATCGAAAAAAGTAGGTGGTATGAGAAAGGAAGTTAGTTTAGTACTTCATCCTGTAAAAATTCCATTAACATTTACCTTAGGCTATTCAACCACTTGCGGTGTAACAACAACATTTGGTTACCGAATTCCCTTGAAGAAAACAATGAAAGTAATTCCTGCGCCCGAACCTGCGCCTGCGGTTGTTGAGCCTGTTAAAAAGGAAGAAACTCCAATCATTGTTGAAACACCCGTTGAACCCGAGGTTGTAGTGACAACTCCTGTTGTGGAGGCACCCCCAGTTGTTAAAGAAATCCCTGTAAAGGTGGACGTTGTAGCACTTTGCACCGAAAGCAAATCACATTTCCCCTTTAAAATTGCTACATTATCTGACGCCGATAAACAACGTTTGCTCCCCTTGAGTAAATATCTTTTGGAAAACACCAGCAGTTTACTTCGTATTTACGGTAGTACAGACAACGTTGGATCTGAAAAGTACAATATGGAGTTGAGTGAATTGCGTGCAAGTAATGTGAAAACATATCTAGTATCTCTTGGTGTCCCTGCCCAGAGAATCAGCGTAATTCCTCTTGGAATGACCAAATCTAGAAATGCATCAACTGAAGAGGAGAAGGCAGAAGCTAGAAATGCATCATTTGAAATTTACAACCCCTAAAAAAGGATACAAATAAAAAAAGGTGGATACAGAATATGTGTCCACCTTTTTTTTATAATAAATCTTGACGATTACTCAACGGTAACAGATTTAGCAAGATTCCTAGGCTGATCTACATTACATCCACGCATCACGGCGATATGATAACTAAGTAACTGTAATGGCACCGTATTAATCAATGGGCTCAATGGGTCGATAGTTTCAGGAACTTCCACAACATGGTCTACCATAGTATCAAGCGCCCGATTTCCTTCGCTTACTAAGGCAATAACTTTTCCCTTTCTCGCTTTTACCTCTTGAATATTACTAACTACCTTTTCATAGTGTTCTGAATTGGTTGCAATCACAACAACTGGCATTTCTTCATCTATGAGCGCAATAGGTCCATGCTTCATTTCTGCTGCAGGATATCCTTCTGCATGAATATAACTAATTTCTTTCAGTTTTAATGCGCCCTCCAAAGCTACAGGAAAATTGTATCCTCGACCCAAATAGAGAAAGTTTCGCGCATCTTTATATTGCTCCGCTAATGAAATCATTTGGTCATTTAACAACAAAGCCTTTTCTATTTTCTCTGGAATACTCTCCAATTCTTCGAAGAAGGATTTAATGGCAATCAAATTCATTGTCCCTCTGAGTTTTGCCATTCCTACAGCCATCAATGACAATACAGTTACTTGTGCAGTAAATGCTTTTGTACTCGCTACTCCAATCTCAGGTCCAGCATGCGTATAGGCTCCTGCATCACTCAATCGCGGAATACTTGATCCCACCACATTACATACTCCAAAAACAGCAGCCCCTTTTCGTTTTGCTAAATCCATGGCCGCAAGTGAGTCCGCTGTTTCACCACTCTGAGATATCGCCATCACCAAATCATCTGCATACAATACCGGATTTCTGTATCTGAATTCAGAAGCATATTCAACCTCTACCGGTACTCTCGCCAAATCTTCAAATAAGTACTCACCCACCAATCCAGCATGCCAACTCGTTCCACATCCGATCAGAATTAACCGCTTGATATCCTTCAATCTCTGTTGATAATCTTCCATACTCCGCATGTGAATTTCACCCGTATCAGCATCAAACCGACCTCTGAAACTATCAAAGATTGAACGTGGTTGCTCATAAATCTCCTTCAACATGAAATGAGGATACCCCCCTTTTTCCAACTGCTCCAAACTCAATTCGAGTTCCTGAACATAGGGAACTTGAACCACATTATCGATGTTTTTCACCATCAACTCATGATTCTCAACAATGGCGACCTCTCCATCTTTAAGATATATTACCTTATTAGTGTATTCTACGATAGGCGTTGCATCAGATGCGAAGAAAAACTCTCCGCGGTCATGGCCCAATCCAACAACCAAAGGACTTCCTTTACGCGCAGCAATTAGGTGTTCAGGGTGATTTTTGCTCAAAATCACTATGGCATAAGCCCCAACTACTTGTCTTAGTGCAGATCTAACGGCATCCGCCAATGGCAAACCCGTATTTAGCATAACATCTTCAATCAAATGAGCAAGAACTTCAGTATCTGTATCTGAATGAAATGTGTGCCCCTTTTTTTCCATGCCGGCCTTCAGAGTGGCATAATTCTCAATAATACCATTGTGAATAATGGCCAAATCACCACTCTCGCTCAGATGAGGATGTGAATTACGATCATTGGGTTCACCATGGGTAGCCCAACGAGTATGGCCCATACCAATACCACCAGAAACATCCTTGCCATTCGCTTCATCTTCCAAGTTCGCAACCTTACCCTTTTTCTTGTATATGCGCATGTCGCCGTTTAACAATGCAACTCCTGCACTGTCATACCCACGATATTCCAATCTTTTCAGACCCTTGATGACAATATCATAGGCCTGCTTTTCTCCAATATAAGCAACTATTCCACACATGAGACCGAGAGGCTATTAACTCAAACCAAATGTTGCTCTCACTGCAGTCACAGCATTGGTCTCCTCCCAGGGGAACAGCTTTACCTCTACGGACTTTTCATTCTTGCTGCCCTTGTTGAAAACCTTCGTCACTACTTTGCACGCACGACCCATATGTCCGTATGCCGCCGTCTCCAAATAAATGGGCGTACGCAAATTGAATCGCTGTTCGATGTGATAAGGACGTAAACTAAATTCTGGCATCGCCAAAATTTTCGAGGCAATCTCCCCATCCGTCATTTTCACTTTGGCCGTATTGTAGGTATCCACAAACAATCCCACGGGCTCTGCCACACCAATGGCGTAACTCACCTGCACCAAGGCTTGGTCACATACCCCAGCCGCTACCAAATTTTTGGCAATGTGACGGGTAGCATACGCCGCTGAACGATCCACCTTACTGGGATCTTTACCTGAGAACGCACCCCCTCCGTGTGCACCGCGACCACCATAGGTATCAACGATAATCTTACGTCCAGTT
>JBANFU010000182.1:0-3552 GCA_037975865.1 Bacteroidota bacterium | reverse complement strand
ATGCAGGAAATTCAGAACCTACTGGATAGTAATAGGTTCGATCCACCTCAATGCGGTTCACCTTGCCTGCGGTGATATTGACCGTTTGGTTGGATCCCGCAACCCGAGGGTTGTCTAGCACCAACGATGTGTTTACATCTGAAGTCACAAACAACAACAACGTGTCCGGCAAGCCACCACTTCGAGTTTCCATCTCCATGAAACTCATGTAAAACGTCTTTCCTGTGGATGTGATTTGAGCTTCTAATTTGTTGCCACTTGCTACAAATAAAAATAATAAAGCAAGCGCAATATTTTTAAGTATTTTCATTACAATTGATCCGTTCCGGTTATGTACAAAGTACATAACGCTGAAATCGTCATTTTCGTTGCTTGAAGGAAAATTTTTATGGCATTTCTTAGACTCCAATGGATATTATCCATAGAATCAGGCAATTGCGCCGCTAAACACAATTTCATCTTTCCAATAAATCGCCACAAATTGCCCAGCCGTCACGGCTTTATCAGGTGCAGAAAACACCACTTGATACCCCCCATTTATTGCTAATAATTTACACCCCACCAATCCTTGTCTGTATCGAAATCTACACTGCAACTCGTGCGTGTCCAATACCGCTTCTTTCAAACTTGGCCGTACCCAATGCGCCTCGTCCTCGCGCACAAACAAACCCGACGAAATCAATCCCCAGTGGTTGTCGCCCTGCCCTACGTAAATCACATTTTCTATCACATCGGTTTGCAAAACAAACAATGGCAGCGGCTTTCCCCCAATCTGTAGTCCGCGACGTTGTCCACGCGTGTAAAAATGAGCACCATTGTGTTTGGCTATCACCCGACCATCCTCCCGAGTGAAATGCGCATGCCACAGATTTGGATTCTCAATCCCATCACCCCGCAATACCCGCTCTTTATGGGCCAATACCGCTGGTGAATCCCTCTCAATTTCAATGACATCCCCTTCCTTAACCTTCAATTGCTGCTGCAAAAAATCGGGCAAACTCACATGTCCAATAAAGCACAGACCCTGACTGTCTTTTTTTCCCGCAGTAACCAAACCACCTGCCTCTGCCAAGCGCCTCACCTCACTTTTCTCTAAATCGCCAATAGGGAATAAGGCCTTCGACAGTTGAAATTGATTGAGCTGACATAAAAAGTAACTTTGATCCTTGTTGGAATCCCGTCCACTCATGAGCCGATATTCCACAACCCCATCTACCAAAATCTCTTCCTTGCGAACATAGTGCCCGGTGGCAACATAATCCGCCCCCAATTTCAATGCCTCATCCAAAAAAACATCAAACTTTATCTCGCGATTACATAAAACATCCGGATTGGGTGTCCGCCCTTTCCCGTATTCTTCAAACATGTAATCTACGATGCGCGACTTGTACAGCGCACTCAAATCCAATACTTGAAACGGAATCCCCAAATGCTCGGCAACTAGCATCGCATCTCTGCTGTCGTCGATCCAAGGACACTCATCCTCCAAAGTCACACTGGCGTCATTCCAATTGCGCATGAAAAGACCAATCACCTCATGCCCCTGTTGCTTTAACAACAAAGCCACCACGGAGCTATCCACCCCGCCGCTCATGCCAACAACAATTCTCGCCATGGCACAAAGTTCGTGAATGTGTTTGATTAATACTTACCCAAATAGCGTCGAATCGACCATTCCGCCCCAAAAAACACAACAATCAGGACCATCCAACCCCACAAATCCCACCAGTGTTTGTTTTGGGTTTGAGACTTCATCACAGGTTTAGCCAATATGGTTTTTGACAAAACCATCGAAAGAGAATCCGCGGCATTCAAGGTCAAAAAAGCGCCCCCTGTTTGATTGGCCAAGCGTTTTAGTACGTTGTGATTGGCCTGTGTATTCAACAATTCTGTGGGCTGATCTACTATTGTAATCGAAGTTTCCGTGCGATACTTTCCCCCGCCTGATTGTGCTTGCAAACGATATTGCCCAGGCTTCAGACCCAGCAAACTCGCTTCCCATCCCCGCCCGGCTTTCGACAAATTCACACGACGGACGTTGCGATTTTCATCCAAAAGATTCAATTGCCGCTCCATAGTTTCATCCACCATCCCACTTCTATCCCGACACAGCACCCGAGCAATCACCCGATCGCGCAAATCAAACGTGCTACCCGAAAGCTGAATTTCAATGGGTTTCTTCACCGCCGAAGACGAAGCCAACAACCCAACAACACGTCGCACCCAAGCGTCAAAAGCCAAGGCATCGCCATGCTGCGACTTTTCTTGAATCCGCCAACGCCATATACCCTCACCAAAAAAATGCGCAATGGCCGCGGATTCCTGCTGCCAATGAATCATCAAAGGCAGCTGCGTATTGACACCTCCCCAACGCTGATACAACAACACCTCACCATCATCTGGAAGTGCCGGTTTTGAAACTGGAGAATACACTGGCGGATAACCCATCCAACGTGCAGATTCTTTGTCGTTCAATCCCCAATCACCTTCCTTCCCATTCCAATGAGGCTGCACTTCTTGCCAATTTCTTGGCGATCCTACCTCCCCCGCAAGGCCAATCACCTTGCTCAATCCCCCCAAGTTTTGCGCATCGGTTGAGAATATCCACAGGGCTTTTCCGGCCATCACCCATTCGACCACTTTTTTCAGTTCCTGTTGAGCCTGAAACTTCCAACCATGCAATATGTAAACATCAGCATCTGTCGCCATTCTGTTTTGAGGCAACGATTGAGTTTGAAACTGTCCGCCCAACTCCAACGCCGTTTTCAATGCGGCCACATCTGGATGCGGGGCTGCGTATAATAGGGCTACCGTTTTTCTCTCGTCGACCACCGTCACATACTTTACGCGCTGGTTGTTGGCGCTATTTTGATCGCCCTTTCCGCCGCTCACTATAATCCGCAATGGTAACGCGCCTTTTGCTTTGGGTTTGATCTCAAAGGCGATGCGCTTCCAATCCTGCTCGCTACTCGGTGTCCACAACACTTCTTTGATTTCTGAACCCGCCTTGAGTTGTATTTTCAACGGTTGCGATTTTAGTCGCTGGCTTTTTACGGAAACTTCTATGCTGAATGAATTACCCAAAAATGCTTCCTCGTTACACTGCAACGATTCAATGGAGGCATCAATTTGTGGCTCGGGATTACCCGCCCCCACAGCAACCAATGGAATTCCCGGCACAATCGGTTCAAATTGAGGATTCCTGCCTTCGTTGCCAATACCATCGGTAAACCAAACCACCCCCGCCACTGGAGAATTCGATGCTACCTGATTGGCGTGTTGAATCACCGCCGACAAATTGGTATGATATAAGTTCAATCCTTTCGATTGACCCGAAACCGATACAGCGTCGGAAAACGGATGGTATTGCACTTTCACCCCTTTGGTTTCATCCAATTGCTTTTTTAAGCCCGACCAAACACGTAAATCATTAACAGCCATTGACTTACTTGTATCGCTGTAGACCAATAAAACAGGATCCTGCACCCACTGACTCACCCGAATCCACCATGGATTAAAAAATAAAATCAGCAGCGCAAACCAAGCCAGAAA
>JBANFU010000145.1:0-6113 GCA_037975865.1 Bacteroidota bacterium | reverse complement strand
ACGGCCTGAGCTTCAATTTCATGACTGCCATCAACCACAACCTTTTGAGGACCACCCGGCTTAAACTCAACCGAAGTCACCATCCCAAAACGCACATCCGTGCCCAAACGAACCGCTTGCTCTTTGAAATTGTTCATCATCTCGGGACCCTGAATTCCATGGGGAAAACCGGGATAATTCTCCACCTCCGTGGTGATGGTTAACTGTCCGCCCGGCTGCAATCCTTCATACATCACGGGTTTCATATCCGCACGGGCGGCATAAATGGCGGCGGTGTATCCTGCCGGACCGCTACCAATGATCAAACACTCTACTTTTTCCATAAAACCCTACAAAAATAAACTCCATTTTGGGGAGTTATCGTGATTTTGTTCACACTTGATATTTTTGGAAATCCGGGGTGAAATTCGTATATTGTGTTTTTATGATTTGGGAAAAGCGCTTACACCGCCTGATTTCATTGGCAGCATTTGCCATGGTTTCCGTGCTTGGGGCACAGACGCGGTGGGACAAAGTAGCTTTGAACTACACCAATCAATGCAACGTGTATTCGGTGGAAATCTCGGGGGTGAACGATACGTGCTATTCTTCATTTGAAACGGAATTTGTAGACCAAAATGCCGAGCCCGTTTTCCGCACACTCAATAAAAAATTCAATATTTTCTTTGGGGATACTGGCACCTATTACGGCACCACATTGATAAAAAACAAATGCAATCGCGACGACACAACCCTCTATCTCACGCTCAAAGTCATTTGTAAACCCATGAAATGCGATTGGTTTTCGGCAAAACTGAAACAGTACAACCAAAACCGATACCATCAATGGCAACTGGAGAACATCTACCCCGATTCTTGCCTAAATTATCAATACCGATTTTACAACTACCAAACAGGAAAAGTAGACACAGGAAAGCACTACAACGGACTTTGTAATTATACCTTTCCGTCGGCTGGAAAATTTAAAATGTCGCTCAGCATTTGGAATCGATGCAGAAACTGCGACACCCTTTTTGTAAAGGACATCACCATCCTTTCATTTGAAACGGCGCAGGTCTCTCACAATCAAACGCGTTGCGATTCCCTAGAATCTGCCATGAACTCATTGGCCGCAGACCCAAAAGACTCCTGTTGGAAATACTATTTCCATGTGTTTAGGGATGCGTCGTTCGACACCATTCCCAGCCAGCGATGGAACAGCGCTGACACCCCCTTTTACAAAACCTACAGATTTCCCGACAGCGCACTCATTTATTCGAGCAGCAAGGGTCGATCCTTTCAATACCGATTCCTCAGCAAAGGGCGTTACATCATATCGGCTGTTTGGTTGAACCGCTGTTTGAACCAAGATACCGTAATACACAGGCGATTTGAAATCCCGGATTGCTATGCGGGTATAAACACGTTGGCGCCTCCGCAGGAGGCGCCAACCGACATAATCAATCTACATGGACAATCGATCCCACTCAACCAACCCCTGCCCAAGAATCAAGTGCTTTTATTTCGCTACCGCAATCGCCCTGCGCAAAAAATCATGATTCGAGAGTAACGCATCCCCCAATGGGATCCGGGGTGGCGAAATTAGCTCAACGACAACAATTCGCGGTATTTGGGCAACGTCCATTCGGCGTCGTCGCACACACGCTCAATTTCATCACAGCACTCGCGAATCTCATCAAACATCGGCTTCACAGCATTGCAATACGCCAACGCTTTTTTGTCCGCATGCTCCAAATTATTGGCTTTGGCACGCTCCGAGGTCATCTGTTCATTCAACTCATACACACGGTTGATGTGTTTGCTCAAAAATTCAACGATCTCAGATTGCGCTTTATAGGCCGTAGCCGGCAATCCCATACCCTTCAAGGCATTGATGTTATCAGCCAAACGCTTCTGGTAATTCACCGCAGCGGGGATCACGTAACTGCTTACCAATTCGTTCATCACGCGACCTTCGATTTGCAAACGAAGTACATAAGTCTCGTAACGAATTTCAGTGCGGGCCTCCAATTCACGGTGAGAGAAGATGCCGTTTTCCACAAATAACTTCTCCGATGCCGGAGTCAAATAGGCTTGCAACGCTTCCGGTGTGGTGGTGATGTTCGACAAACCACGACGTTTGGCTTCTTCTTTCCACTCATCGCCGTACCCGTTACCACCGAACAAAATACGCTTGGAATCGGTGATGTAGGCACGCAACAAGTGTTTGATTGCGTCTTCCGCGCTGCCACCATTTTTCGCCACGTGGGCATCAACCTCAGCCTTGAAGTTTTTCAATTGATTCGCTACGATGGTATTCAACACCACCATAGAGCTTGAACAGTTGTCCGAACTACCTACCGCGCGGAATTCAAATTTGTTACCCGTAAAGGCAAACGGCGATGTACGGTTACGATCGGTGTTATCGAAAAGAATTTCTGGAATGTTAGGCACATTGATACTGGCCGATGCATTGGCTTTGGTACCGGTTTTGGCATCAGACTCGAAATCATTCAACACGTTCTCCAAGGTATGTCCCACAAACACACTCATGATGGCTGGTGGGGCTTCGTTGGCACCCAAACGGTGATCGTTGGCAGCCGTAGCGATGCTAGCGCGCAACAAATCGCGATGATCATGTACCGCTTTGATGGTATTCACAAAGAAAGTCAAGAACTGCAAGTTGCTCTCAGGGCTGTTGCCTGGCGCCAACAAGTTCACCCCTGTGTCGGTGATGATACTCCAGTTGTTGTGCTTACCAGAACCATTGATGCCTTTGTAAGGTTTTTCGTGCAACAAAACACGCAGGTTGTGATCCAACGCCACACTCTCCATCAAATCCATCAACAAAGAGTTGTGATCCACCGCCAAATTCATGTCCTCATATTGAGGGGCACACTCGAACTGCGCAGGCGCTACCTCATTGTGACGGGTACGCAATGGAATTCCCAACAAATGAGCACGCTCTTCAAAATCAGCCATGAAAGCCAACACGCGATTGGGGATGCTACCAAAATAGTGATCCTCCAACTGCTGTCCTTTTGCCGGACTGTTACCAATCAGTGTGCGACCGGCAAACATCAAATCAGGACGTGATTTGAACTGTTGCTCATCGACCAAGAAATATTCTTGTTCAATCCCCAGAGAAATAGAACATGTTTTTACATTTTTATCAAAGTACTGACAAACCTCTGTTGCGGCAGATTTCAAGAATGCCACAGATTTCAACAACGGCGCTTTGTAGTCGAGCGCTTCCCCAGTGTACGAAACAAAAACGGTGGGAATACACAGCGTTTTTGCGCCTGCTTTGGGCATGATGAACGCTGGTGAACTCGGATCCCAAGCAGTGTAGCCACGGGCCTCAAACGTATTTCTGATACCGCCAGAAGGGAAAGAACTGGCATCAGGCTCTTGCTGTGCCAACGCTTTTCCACCAAACTTCTCGATGCCTGTATCTACGCCAGTAGGCTCAAAAAAGCTATCGTGCTTTTCCGCTGTAGTGCCGCGCAAAGGCTGGAACCAGTGTGTGTAATGGGTTGCTCCCAAATCCAATGCCCATGCCTGCATACCCGCAGCTACCTCATCGGCAGTTTCGCGAGAAATGGGCTGGCCGTGACTGGCCGCTTGAGCGATTGCCTGCTGAGCGGCAGCCGACAAGTACTGAGATTGTGCTTTGGGACCGAATACCAAATCGGCGTAAAATGTGCTAATGCCCTCGTGACCAACGGCGAAATCATTCACGGAAGCAGAACTGTTTGAAGATTTTTTTGACATGTGTGATTGGCGTGTTTTTCGACGTCACAAAGTTCTCACATTTTAAGTGTCAATCATACATTTATATACAGCAATTTTTACCACGCCATCCACAGCCCTCAAAGCCCCAAAAACAACAATATTCACACTTATTCACAAAATGAACACATGGAGAGATTTCTTATCCACGTAGTCAATTACTCCTTAAATTCGCTCCCACAAATAATTCATGAGCCACTCTCACATAAATAAGGTCACCGGCGCTGGCCTTCTCATCACCTTAGGCATCATTTTTGGCGACATCGGAACCTCCCCCCTGTATGTTATGAGTGCCATCATGGGCGAAAAACCCATTAGCGAAACATTGATTTACGGTGGTTTGAGCGCCGTCTTTTGGACGTTAATGCTGCAAACAACCATCAAATATGTGATTTTAACCTTGCAGGCCGACAACAATGGTGAGGGTGGAATTTTCTCCTTGTATAGTTTATTACGTCGCAGATTCCCCTACCTCGTAGTGGGCACCATGGTTGGCGGAGCGATGTTGTTAGCCGATGGGATTATCACTCCTCCTATCTCTGTATCTTCGGCCATCGAAGGGTTGATGTACATCACACCCGAACACGGGTACGCTTATGACTTAAGCAAAATCCACACAGTACCCATTGTGATCGCCATCATTTGCGTCATTTTCTTGTTCCAACGGGTAGGCACAAACGCCGTGGGCAAATTTTTCGGTCCGATTATGCTCGTGTGGTTCTCCATGTTGGGTGTTTTGGGATTCAACCAAATTGTTCATCACCCGGAAATCCTAAAGGCATTCAACCCACTCTACATCGTAGACTTCCTCAATTCAAGTCCGAACGCGTTTTTGTTGTTGGGTGCCGTTTTCCTGTGCACCACCGGAGCAGAAGCACTCTATTCAGACCTCGGTCATTGCGGAAAACAGAACATCCGCGTTTCTTGGATTTTTGTCAAAATCAGTTTGCTATTAAACTATTTCGGTCAAGGCGCATGGCTCCTCAATCATGTGGGAAGTAGCTTGGAAGGACAAAAGCCCTTCTACGGCATCATGCCCGATTGGTTTCTGCTGGTGGGTATTGCCATTGCAACCATGGCTGCCATCATCGCCTCTCAAGCGCTCATCAGTGGTTCCTTCACCCTGGTTTCAGAAGCCATCCGATTGCACTTCTTCCCCAAATTTACTGTAAAATTCCCCACCAATGTGAAAGGTCAGATCTACATCCCTGTAGTGAATAACGCATTGCTCGTGGGTTGTATTTTCATCGTTCTGTTGTTTGAAGAATCTGCCAAAATGGAAGCCGCGTATGGATTGGCCATCACCGTAACCATGTTGATGACCTCCATTTTGTTGTTTTACTACCTGAGAAAGCAGCGTTGGAACATCGTCCTGGTTTACCTCATTATGGCCGTCTTTGTTGTAGTAGAGGGCGCGTTCTTGATTGCCAACCTCAGCAAATTCCAAGATGGTGGCTTTGTAACCCTGTTGATTGGTGCGGCAATCATCCTGTTGATGTATGTTAGCTATCGCGGTGGAAAGATCAAACAAAGCATGGTTGTGACGGAGAAATTGACCAACTACCGCGACAAACTGCGCGCATTGAGCCAAGATACTACGCTACCCAAATTCGCTACCCACTTGATTTATTTGAGTAAAGCAAAAGCCGATGACGAGGTAGAATCTCCGCTGATTTATTCCATTTTGTACAAACGACCCAAACGGGCCGACTTCTATTGGTTCGTGAATATTGAAATCACGGATGAACCCTACACCATGGAGTATAAAATCAATGTGATTGAGAAAAACGACATCATTCGTGTGCGTTTCCGTCTGGGTTTCCGAGTGCAACAAAAAATCAGCATGTACCTGCGCATGGTTATTCAAGAAATGGTGGATAAGGATGAGATTGATTTAGATCCTTACTATCATGCCTTCATCGACAAAAACCACCTCGGAGATTTCCGCTTCGTTCTGGTAGATGAAGAAATGAGCCAAGAAAATGAATTGCCCATCATCGACGATTTGGTGATGCAAGCCTACGATAACATGAAGATTTTTGCAGGCAAACCTGAAAAATGGTTTGGTCTAGATGGATCTGTTGTGACCCACGAAATGGTTCCTGTTGTTATCAAACCCCGCAGCTCAGTGAAACTCCAGCGCATTTAATATCAATGCCATGAATGTCATTCAACCCTTACAAAAAGTTTGTTTTTGGGCCACCCTCTGCCTCTTGGGCAACATCGCCCCGTTAATGGGTCAAACACCGGGCCCCTCTGCCCCATCCAGTCTCACATTGGAAAGGGTATTTCGCGACCCAACCTTGTATCCCAAGCCAGGGAACTTCGGCGAATTCGCCCCA
>JBANFU010000133.1:0-7690 GCA_037975865.1 Bacteroidota bacterium | reverse complement strand
TACCAGACCCAGCAATAGTAGCGCTACCTGGCCTTTTGTGAGTGTAGCCAATCCAATGAACAATCCCACCAAAAAATAGTGCCAGTGCGGACGGCTGTTTTCAGATTCACATCGGGTGATGCGATACCAGTGCCATATCGACAAGAAAATGAACAAGTTGAAAACTGGATCGATGATGCCCGATTTGAAATAAAGCAAAGGGGCAAAACTGAAAGCCATTGCCAAGGCCCAAAATACGCCCAATGTACGTCGGCCCAAATAGTAGCCAATGTGATACGCCAAATTTACCGTGGCAATTCCAGCGAGGGCGTTGGGCAAGCGAAAAACAAACGTGTGATTCCCAAACAGGGTTAGAAAAAGACTTTGTAGCCAGATGAATAAGGGCGGTTTTTCCCAAAAAGGTTCAAAACCCACTTGCACATAATACCAGTTCCCGGAGAGTTGCATTTCCCGGGCCGATTCTGCAAAATTGAGCTCATCCCAATCAAATAGTGGTGTCGCTCCAAGGCCAGGCAAGAAAATCAGAATTGCTATGGCGGTAATAATGATGTGTACTTGTGCTTTATTCATCATTCAGTACCTTCCTATTCAATGATTTCGCCAATCCCAAGAAAATGATTGAAATGGAACTTCCAGCACAAACATCGATGAAGGAATGTTGTCCGAGATACATGCGAGAGTATCCAATTCCTGCTGCAAATAAAAATGACACGATACCAATCCAGGTGACGCTTCTATGGTTTTGGGGGTAATTTAGTATCAACCATCCCATGGAAAAGAAGGCTACTGCAGTATGTCCAGAAGGAAAGGCTTGCCAATGATGAATCTCAAGTTGATGAATATTTCTTATGAGTGCGGGGTTGATTTCAATGGGCCTCGGAGCGTTTATAAACAATTTTATCCCGGCCACGGTTAGTGCCTGTAATCCAAGTGTTGAGCCAAATATTAATGCGCTCTTCCAGTCTTTGATGAGGGCGATGCAAGCAGCGATTACAATAATGATCCATTCAGCAAGTGCTGAAAAGCGAATAAAAAAATGATCAAGTGAATTGTTGTATGTATGGTGTACCCACCAAGTTATTTGCATGTTGTAACCGAGGAAAACCAGGCACCAACCACAGATAATGGTGAGGATGGACAATAAAAAAAACGGTTGTTTTAACATGCTTCACGCAAAGATAATTACTTCACAACCGCGAAACATTTTGATATTCACGATAAATTGTTTTTTTTGCACAAGTACTCTTTGATCGCCTGATACAGAATGTCTATGAACACAGCTTTGCCCCTAAGAAATAAACTCGAACTTGAATATCCGATGAGGTCATCGGCCAACATTTTGTATCAGTACATCTCAAATCCATCGGGATTGCAAAGTTGGTTTGCCGACCATGTAGGGGTGCAAGGCGGCGATAAGTATAAGTTCAAATGGGATGATGGTACCGAAGCCAACGCCATATTATTGAAAGCGGTGAACAGTAAATACGTTCGCTTTAAAATGGTGGATGCGCCCGATTCAGAAGAGTTTTTGGAGTTCAGAATTGCCCAGGACGCCATCACGGGCGACATCGATTTAATCATCACAGAGTTTGTGAATGCCGGTGATGAAGACAATACCGCAGCCATTTGGGATGCTGCTGTGGATAATTTGAAATATACAATCGGCGGTTAATCTCAGCGATTGAGCTCGCGCAGGGCAAGGTAAGCCAATAAACCACAACCTTGTTCTAGGGCGTCCTCATCTACGTCAAACGAGGGGTGATGGACGCTAAATCCGGTATTTTTCGCTTCGTTTTTCGTGCCCAGTCGATAAAAACAGCTCGGAACGGCTTGAGAGAAATAGGAAAAATCTTCCGCGGCCATCCAAATGCCCAAATCCTCCACGTTTTCCTCTCCGAGGTATCCTTTGGCTTCATCCTGCAAATACTGCGTTAGGGTCTCGTGGTTTTTCAAAAAGGGATAGCCTCGTCGGATGTCGAATTCCAGTTGTCCGCCCATACCTTCAACCACGCCCTTGGCGATTTGAACCATTTTCTCGTGGGCCTTGCTGCGCCATTGTTCGTCCAACGTTCTGAATGTGCCTTCGATGATGACCTCATTTGGGATGACGTTGGTTGCACCCGCGGCGATTACTTTTCCAAAAGACAACACAGAGGGGATGGCGGGGTTGGCGGCCCGCGAAACCACCTGTTGCAGGGCAACAATAAGGTGCGCGCTGATCAATACGGGGTCGATGTTGAAATGCGGCATCGCTCCGTGGCCTCCTTTTCCGATGACTTTGATGTAAATCTCATCGGTGCTGGCCATATATAAACCCGGACGGAATCCGGTTTTTCCTGTTTCAATGCCGGGCATTACGTGCTGTCCGATCATGACATCCACGGTTGGATTGTTGAGCACACCATCGGCAATCATCAAGGATGCGCCTCCCGGCAGTTTTTCTTCACCCGGTTGAAATACAAGTTTGATGCTGCCTTCAAACGAATCTTTCATCTCTGTGAGCAATCGTGCAGCCCCCAACAAACTGGTGGTGTGAACATCGTGACCGCAGGCATGCATGACGCCTTCTTTTTTGCTTCGGTATGTTCTTCCGTCATTCACTTCAACAATGGGTAAGGCATCCATATCGGCCCGCAACCCAACGACTTTCTTGCTTGGATTTTTGCCTTCGATTATCGCAACAACCCCCGTGTTGGCCAAGCGTTGCGTAGTCAATCCCAATTGTTGCAATTCCTTTTCTACCAAGGCCGCCGTCTCGAATTCTTGAAACGATAGTTCGGGGTTTTCGTGAATGTGGCGGCGAAGTTGAATCAACTCCGGCAAAATCTCGCCCGCGCGCTGCTTGATGTGATTCTTGATGTCCATGGTTGGAATTATTGCTGTAGATGAAGTACTTTGCAAATCTAATGGTTTCGTCATTAGAATAAACCAACCCCGAAATCAAGCCATAACCCCATCATGATTGTCCAAAGCTCTCTCGACCAATTGCTGAATGCGGTGTCCATCGAGGATGTAGTGGGCGATTATGTTTCACTCAAACGCTCTGGGTCTCGGTACAAGGGTTGCTGTCCATTTCACGACGAAAAAACTCCTTCATTTGTTGTGACACCCAGCATTGGTATTTATAAATGCTTTGGCTGTCAGAAAGGAGGTAACGCCATCCAGTTTTTGATGGATGTGGAAAATTTGAGTTTCGTGGAGTCGGCCCGAAATTTGGCCAAACGCTACGGGGTGGATCTGATGGAGACCACTTCAGAGAACCAAGATGTTTACCAAGAACAGCAACGACAGAAAGAATCGTTGCAGGCGGCCGTGGATTTTGCCCAGCAGTTTTTTGTAGATCAGTTATTCGATTCCGATGAAGGGAAATCCATTGGGTTGCCCTATTTCAAAGAGCGGGGTTTTACAGTAGATACCATCAAGAAATGGGGTTTGGGCTACAGTCCCGAAAGTTGGGAAGCCTTGGCGAAAACAGCCCATGGTAAAGGGTTCAACCCCGAAGTCATGGTAAAGGCGGGGCTTTTGAAGCTGCGCGACAATGGAACGCACTACGATTTGTTCCGATACCGTGTGATGTTTTCGATTCATGCGGTGACCGGTAAGGTCATTGGATTTGCCGGACGGAAAATGAGTTCTACAGATCCATCGCCCAAGTATGTCAACTCGCCGGAAACGGAGCTGTACAAAAAGAGTGAGGTCTTGTTTGGACTGTATCAGGCAAAAAATGCCATGAAGAAGTTCGACAAAGTCTTCATGACAGAAGGGTATACTGATGTCATTACCCTGCATCAATCCGGAATAGAAAACGTGGTAGCCAGTTCGGGAACGGCGTTGACGCCCGGACAAATAAAATTGTTGAAGCGATTTACCAACAATGTTACCGTGGTTTACGATGGCGACATGGCCGGGATCAAAGCCTCCATACGTGGAATTGATTTGTTGCTTCAAGAAGGGTTGAATGTGCGGGTTGTGCCATTGCCGGAAGGACAGGATCCAGATTCCTATTGTCAAACCCTCGGTGGCGAAGGCTTCCTAGATTACATCAACAGCCACGAAGAAACCTTCATCTTCTTTAAGGCGAAGTTGTTGATTGACGACACCAAAAACGATCCCTTGCGAAAGTCTGATGCGGTACGTGAGATTCTTAAAAGTGTGGCCTTGATCAATGATCCACTTAAGCGATCGGCTTTGTCACAGCAGCTGGCTTCCATTTGCGATATCGATCAAGCTACCTTGTTGCAAGAACTGTCGGTGCTATTGAGGCAGCAACAGGTGAAAGAGCGACAGGATTTCGTGAAGGAGGTTTCTGCAGCCATCGATTCGTCGGGTGGGGTGGTGTTTTCTCCAGAGGGCGAGGTCCAAGAGCGCATTCGTGTGAACCTGTTGGAACACAGAGATCAAGAGTTGGCCCTGTTTCGATTGCTATTGTTGTTCGGGGATCAAGCGTTTTCTGAAGAGGGACAAACCGTGTTTGACTTTGTGTGGAATGAGGTTCAAGGGGATGCCAATCTAGCTATGGAAGATGCACTCGCCAAAAAATTGCATGCCGAAATTGAACAGGCCGGAGGCTGGCCCGGAGCACAATTCTTCATACATCACCTTGACAGTGAGATTGCTTCTTGGGCAGCAGGTGTTATGGCCGATGATCATACCTTGAGTCCGGCCTATGCGGAGAATTTTATCGATGTATTGGATGAGGCAACCGCTTATAAAGATCAAGTCATTAATATGTTTTTGCATTTGCGACGCAAAAAAGTGGATGCCATGATAGAAAACTTGCTGGAAATGTTCAAAGAAGAGGGTGCAGAACCAGAATCCGTGGACCTAATGATGGAATATTTGACCGAATTGAACGATTTGAAACGGCAAATCGCCGCCAAATTGGGCAACTCTGTGAGTAGGATTTGAGTTTAATTCGTACATTTTCAATAAGTTATATTTTTGGCACGCTGTTTGCATACTGGGGAGTATGTTCAAAAACAAATTAGCGATTCCAACCCTGGTGCTACTTTTTTTGACCGCAGCAGCTGTCGGTAAGTCAACATTTGGCACCGAGGTTGTTTTGCCAGTATCGGATGTAAAAGCGTCGGATACTTCAGTGGTTGTGGAAGGAGATTCAGTGTATTTCGATTCACTGTCTTTGTCGCTCAAAAAGATTCCATCAGTACAAAATATGTATACGGTTGGAAAGAAGTCCATCGGGAAATGGGCCAAATTGTTTATTGCTGTAAAGATTGTGGAGAGTGGCAATGACGGAGATAACAGCATTTATGCACGTCGCGATTTTAATTTGACCGGGATGCGTCAGCCCAAAGCGCGTAAAACATTGTCATTGGGTGCAACCAAGTCTAACTATGCCACTTTCGCAAGTTGGTATGATTGTATGGTGGATTTTGGTATGTATTTGAACGGAATGGAAAAGGGGTTTAAGAAAAAGTTCCACAAGAATCCAACGAGTAAGGATATGGTACTCTACATGTACGGGAAGTACAACTGTCATCCAGTGTGGAGAGATCGTACTTTATCGGTATTGAAGAAATTTAACTTGAAGTAGTTTTATTGTTCATAGGTTAGTTATAGGGATGAGGCCCGGCGCAAGCCGGGCCTCATCTTTTTCTAATCCATGCCAAACTCAGCAACAAGCCCGAGGCAAATCCACCCGCGCTCACTGCAAAAATGCCAGGGTAATTCCAAGAATTCCCCTCAATGAAGTAGTTGGCGGTAAGTCCCCCCGCAATAATGCCCATCTCTAAAAACATGAACAACATGGCCATCGCCCGTCCGCGGTGCTGCGCATCCGCGGTGTCGCTGGCCCACGCAAACAAACTGGGGGCATTGAATCCCTGCCCAACTCCATAAAATACCGCCGACAGTACAAACCAACCCAAACCCAATTCGCCACAGGCTGTGCAGCCCGTCTGTTGTTGATGATCCAAATCCAACGCCATATACATCAATATCGCCATGGAAAGGACCTGCGAAAACGTGCCAATGGCAGTGCTCCAAGCCCGACCTAACAAATCACTCACCCTGCCGCTGACCAAACGGAACAACAGCGATACCCCGATGTAAACACTCAGAAATAATCCCTTGTTGCTATATCCCAACGCCAACGTGAAATCAGACATTACCGTTAATATGGATCCCAGCGAAATGCAAACCAAAAACATGATCATGCTGGGCTTCCAAGCCGGCCAATAAAAAAGTTGCTGTATATTAAATTGAAACTTGCGCTTGTGGCTTTCGATTCGCGTCTCCGGCAATTGCATGAACATCACCCACGCCAATGTGGCCAGGGCGGCGCTCACATAATACATCCAATCAATCCCCCAATATTGCGCAATCAACGCACCCAAAGCATAGCCCATGGTGGTGCCCAAGTTGTTGAACATGCCCTGCCAGCCCATGGCCCTACCACGGTGCGACTCCGCTACCACATCCGCCGTGAATGCCGTGAATCCGGTGGGCGTGAATCCCGTAGAAAATCCGTGAATCGCCCGAACAACCAAAAATCCAGACACCGTGCTCACCATCGGATAGAAACACCCTGCCACAATGCAGAATAAACAGCCTCCAATCATGGCAACTTTCCGACCTAAATTGTCGGTGATCCATCCGCTAAAGGGACGAGCAATCAAAGCGCTCAGCGAAAAGGCGGGAATAATCCATCCCACGTAGTCGCCACCCCCGAGCGCGCGCAGTTCCGCGTTCAATTCGGGGATAATGAGGTTGAACGACAAGAAGAAACTCATCGCCCCCAAGCACATAATCCAAAAGGATTTGGGAAAAGCACTGTGGGATTTTTCCGTCGCCGTAGCAGCCATCCTCTGCGATTGTGTTAATGTCGACTGTATTTCGCCACCAATGGCATCAAGCGACCCTTTCCAAATGCCTTGGCGCTTACCCGTAAAATGGGAGGGGCCTGATATCGCTTGTACTCGCTGCCGTTGACCAGTCCCACTACCTTGGTCACCACCGACGGTTCATATCCCATAGTGATTAACTCTTCGATGCCTTTTCGCTCCTCGATGTAGTGTTTTAACAATTCATCCAAGACATCGTAATCTGGCAGGGAATCCGAATCCTTTTGTCCCGGACGCAGTTCTGCTGAAGGTGCTTTTACAAGGATGTTGTTGGGGATGATTTCTCGATCTCGGTTGATGTATCGGGCGAGTGCGTACACTTGATTTTTGTATACATCGCCGATGACGGATAGGGCGCCGCACAAATCGCCATATAAGGTACTGTAGCCCACACTGAGTTCGCTTTTGTTGCTGGTATTCAACAGAATGTAACCCATTTTGTTGCTTATGGCCATCAGCAAAACGGCCCTGGATCGCGCTTGCAAGTTTTCCTCGGCCAGGTTGAAGGGTTTTCCTTCAAAAACGGGTTGTAAGGTCTCCAAGTATTGGTCGTAAATGTTTTTGATGGGCAGTGTGATGGGGGTGTTGCCCAAATGACGGCTCAGTGATTCGGCGTCTTTTACGGAATGATCGGAGCTGAACATCGACGGCATGAGTACGGGATGAACGTTCTCGCCTCCCAACGCCTCTGAGGCCAAGGCTTGCACTACGGCACTGTCGATTCCACCGGATGATCCCAGCAAGGCTTGGGTGAAGCCCATTTTTTGGAAGTAATCACGGATGCCAAAAACCAATGCTTTGTATAGCTGAGCGGTATCGTCGGTGTC
>JBANFU010000126.1:0-19694 GCA_037975865.1 Bacteroidota bacterium | reverse complement strand
CAAATTCCTTGATATCAATTACTTTGCACTCCAATTGCACCGGCGACTCACCCACGCGCATCGGTTTCACCAAATCCGAAGGCACCGCCGTGAATCCCGCCTTCTCAAATTCACTCACCCCATGTTCCCAGGGCGCTGCCGCCACATTCATCTGCTCCACCATGGCATAGCTAACCACATTCACAACCACCTCGGGCACGGCTTTCGCATTCAAATACGTTTGCTTGGGGGTTCCATCCCGGCCGCTGTTGTTGGGTGAAAACACCACCACTGGCGGATTCGCACTTACCACATTGAAAAAACTAAACGGGGCCAAGTTCAACCGCCCCTGCGCATCAATGGTACTGGCAAAGCAGATGGGTCTGGGACTTACGCTGCCCAACAAAAACTGATGCAACTGTGGCAATGGCGTATTGCTGGGATCAATTTCCAAATAATGTGGTGAATCCATGGGTGTATGTCAACAAATGATTGAAGTGATGAATCACAAAGCGTGACCCATTTTGATTTTTTTGGTATCCAAATATTTGGCGTTGTGGGGATTGGGCTCGATCTGCAACGGCACATTGTCTACAATCTCTAAACCATACCCGATCAAACCCGTACGCTTCTTGGGGTTGTTGCTGATCAATCGCATCTTCTTCACACCCAAATCGCGCAGAATTTGCGCCCCTACACCATAGTCTCTCTCGTCCATGTTGAAACCCAACTTTAAATTGGCCTCCACCGTGTCGTAGCCCTGCTCTTGCAGCTTGTAAGCCTTCAATTTGTTGAGCAAACCAATGCCCCGACCCTCCTGGTTCATATATACGATCACGCCCTTGCCTTCGGCTTCAATCAACTGCATCGCTTTGTGCAACTGCTCACCGCAATCGCACCTACAACTACCAAAAATATCGCCCGTTAGACAACTGCTGTGCACGCGCACCATCACGGCGTCGTCGGCGGTCCACTCGCCCTTAATCAAAGCCAAATGCTCTTGCCCACTGTCCTTCTGTCGGAAAGCCACCAAATCAAAATCGCCCCACTGGGTGGGCATTTGTACGGATATTTCTCGCTGAATCAACGACTCGTGTTTCAACCGATACGCGATCAAATCCTCAATGGAAATGATTTTCAAATTCAACTCCTTGGCAATTTCCACCAAATCAGGCAGACGGGCCATCTCTCCATCCTCTTTCAAAATCTCTACGATGCAGCCCGCAGGTTCAAACCCCGCCATCACCGCCAAATCCACGGCCGCTTCGGTATGTCCTGCCCTGCGCAATACCCCGCCACTCTTCGCCACCAAGGGGAAAATATGTCCGGGCTTGCCCAACTCACTCGCTTGAATATTGGGATCGATGAGGGCTTGTATGGTTTTGCTGCGATCCGAGGCGCTAATCCCCGTTGTACAGCCATGACCCAACAAATCCACGCTCACCGTGAAGGCCGTTTCGTGTGTGGCTGTGTTCTTGTTGACCATCATCTCGATACCCAAGGCTTGACAGCGCTCTTCCAACATCGGAACACAAATCAGTCCCCGACCTTTGGTGGCCATGAAATTGACCAATTCGGGGGTCATGTTGCGTGCCGCCGTCAAGAAATCACCTTCATTTTCACGATTTTCGTCATCCACCACAATCACCACCCTCCCGGCTTTGATCTCCGCGATGGCCTCTTCAATGGTGTTCAACTGGAATGGGGACATCGGACGGGTACTTTCATTAGAATTTAACATGCTTTTACAAATTTATGGCGGAATACTCCCGAAAAACAATTAGAATCCATGAATGTTGTTTTAATATTGACATAACATTCATGCTACCCGAAAAAACCGATATCAAAACGCTGTGTTTGGAGCACGTCGACAAACTCATCGCAGAGTACGAGGGGAGTATTGCAGAATTGCAAAAAGGCATGTTTGAAGAGACCAAAAGCTCTGCGGGTGACAAATACGAAACCTCGCGCACCCAATTCCAACGAGAAATCGAGCGATTGAAAACCCAAATCTCACAAGTGCATACCACCAAATCCATCCTGCTCAATCTTACCATGAGCAAATCGATTACGGTAGGTGAAGGATCCCTGCTAACGGTGAGTCTGGGCGCCAACCAAATGACGCTCTACATCGCCGCCGCCCTGGGAAGCCTCAAATACAACGGCCAAATGGTGCAGGCCATCAGCATACAATCTCCCTTGGGAAGTGCGCTTCGAGGTCACAAAGAAGGCGATATCATCGCATTCAACCAGAAAAAATACAAAATTGAAGCCCTCGCCTAATTGGCGACTTCATTACAACCCCCCCCTTAGGATTCCAGTAGTTCTCGCAATACCGCGGCTACTTTGTCGGCATTGGGTAACATGATCGCTTCCATCGATGCGTTCAACGGCACAGCCGGTACATCGGCGCTACCCATGGTTTTGATGGGTGCATCCAAATATTGAAAACAGGCTTGAGAAATTCTGCCAGCCAATGCTTCCGCGAAGCTGTTGCGCAAGGTTTCTTCGGTCAGCACCAACAGTTTTCCGTGTTTCTTGGTGATAGCAATCACAGCCTCCTCATCGTATGGCGATAATGTCCGCAAATCCAGCACTTCCACCTGTCCGGGCAGCGATTTCGCCGCATTGATCGCCCAGTAAACACCCATACCGTAGGTTACAACCCCCACAGATTCACCGGCATCCACCGCCGCTTGGCTCGATTCCAATGCGATGCGGGCTTTGCCAAAGGGCACCACATAGTCCTCATCGGGCTCCGGTGTTTTGGCCAAATCCGTACCCACCACCTTGCTCCAATAAAGGCCCTTATGCTCAAACATCACCACCGGATTGGGGTCGTAATACGCCGATTTCATCAGCCCCTTCATATCAGCCGCATTGCTCGGGTAAGCGATTTTGATTCCCTTGATGGGCAAAATGGAGCTTTCCACCGTGCCACTGTGGTAAGGACCGCCCCCGCCATAAGCACCCGTTGGAACGCGAATCACACTGGCCACCGGGAATTTCCCCATGCTCAGATAAGTACTCTTACTCAATTCCGTTACCAGCTGATTGACGCCAGGCCAAATGTAGTCGGCAAACTGTATCTCCACGATGGGTTTCGCCCCCACCGCACTCATTCCCGCCGTGCTTCCCACAATGTAAGCCTCCTGAATGGGTGTGTTGAATACCCTGTTTTTTCCGTATTTATCGGCCAACGTCGCTGCCTCCCGAAACACGCCTCCCAAACGATGTCCTACGTCTTGTCCGTACAATAACGCTTCTGGATGTTTGCGCAAAATTTCATCTACCGCATGCAAAGCCGCATCCACCATCATCACCGTTTCGGCATTCGATGGCGACCTTTCTCCCATTTCCTGTTCGATGGGCGATGGAGCCACTACATGATGCAGCAAGGTTTCTGGCGCCGGATCCTCGGCCGCCTTTGCGCGCTCAAAATCGTTGAACACCCGGGCTTCTGCCGCTGAACGCACCATCTCCAAAGAAGCTTCGTCTTCACCCAACGTCAACAGCAACTCTTTCAATCGCGGCAGCGGGTCCAAGCGCATGTGCTTTTCCAAATCATCGCGATACCACTCACTTCTCACGCCACTGGTATGATGTCCCAACAACGGCACTTTCACATGCACCAACATGGGCGCACGCTCCTGCCTCACATAGTCAATGGCCTTGGCCATCTCATCGTAACATTGTACAAAGTCGCTGCCATTGATCCGAACCCTGCACATGCCTTTGAAGCCCAACGCATAATCAAAAGCATCCATGGCCCGCATTTCATCGCCACTGGCTGAAATCCCCCAATCGTTGTCCTGTATAAGGTATAAAATGGGGAGTTTGTGCAAGACCGCCATCTGAAAGGCTTCGGCAACTTCACCTTCGGTCACTGAACCATCGCCCAAGGAACACAACACAATGGGCAACTCCGCGCTGGTAATCAACTGCTGACTTTCCAAATATTTGATGCCGTGTGCGGCCCCTGTGGCTGGAATGGTTTGCATCCCTGTAGCCGAGCTTTGGTGGGGCATTTTCACGATATCGGGACGATTCAACGAAGGATGCGAATAGTACGTTCTCCCCCCGCTGAACGGATCATCGGCCTTGGCCAACAACTGCAACATCAACTCATACGGCTGCATGCCCATGGCCAACAACATCGACTCGTCGCGGTAATATGGATAGGCATAATCAATCGTCTTCAAGTGCATCGAAGTGGCAATCTGTATTGCCTCGTGACCTTTGGATGTGCTGTGAACGTACTTGGTGATCGGACGGTTTTCCTCGTAGATGCTTGCCATCGCCCGGGCGGTACAAATCAAATCCCAAGCCCGCAGCAGTGTTTCCTTGCCTACCATAATTGAGGTGCAAGTTTACGCAAAAATCATGGCTCCATAAGGCTTGGTTCATGCAATTTGTAGTGACAATTTCAAAACTTTCCTATCTTGCAACCCATTGTTACGCAGTCATTGCCTATGAAATCACGCTTACTACTAGGAATTGTCCTCTTTTTTTCGTATATTCAGTTGGGTGCCCAAGGGGTAGCCAAGGATACCACCGCGCCCAAAGAGGCAGAAAAAATTGGGGAGGTTACCATCAAGCAAAATCGCTTGAAAGAAAAACTCAAAGAATCGCCCCTCACCGTTGAAAGTATGGGTGCGCAAAGCATCCGAGAAACCCCCGCATCGGACTTTTACGAGGCCCTCGGCCACCTCAAAGGCGTAGATGTTACCAGTGCCAGCTTGGGATTCCGAATCGTTAACACCCGGGGCTTCAATAGCACCAGTCCCGTGAGAACCTTGCAAGTCATTGATGGGGTCGACAACCAATCGCCCGGACTCAATTTCTCCCTCGGAAACTTTTTGGGTGCCAGCGAACTCGATGTCATTAACCAAGAAATTGTGGTGGGTGCCTCCAGTGCCTACTACGGTCCAGGTGCCTTCAATGGTGTCATTTCCATGACCACCAAAGACCCTTTCAAATACCAGGGTTTGCAGGTAAAACAAAAAGTTGCCGAACGCGGCCTCACCGAAACCGCCGTGCGTTACGCCAAAGCCTTTGGTAAAGCCGGACAAGAAAAGTGGGCCATGAAAGCCAACCTTTACTACATGCAAGCCTACGACTGGGAGGCCGATAACATGGATGCCGTGAAATCAGGCGGACCTATGGATAGTGTCAATAACATCCTGAATCCCGGTCGCTACGACGCTGTCAACCGCTATGGCGACGAGATTTTACGTCCCGGCGAAAACGACGCCACCGCCAAGGCGCAAAAGTGGGACTACCCCGGGTTGATGCGTTTCAACCGCCAAGGGTACATGGAAAAAGACATCGTAGACTACAACACCTACAATTTCAAAACGTCTTTCATGACCGCCTACCGACCCAAGCCTACGGGCGCACGACAGTTCGAGTACCAAGTCAATTACGGCATGGGAACCACCGTGTATCAGGGCGATAACCGCTACAGTCTGCGTGACATTAAATTTTTGCAAAATCGCTTGGAATACAAAGACAAAAACGGATTCCTTCGCGTGTATGCCACCCACGAGGATGCGGGCAAAACCTACGATGCCGTATTCACGGCGTTGCTGATGCAAAAAGCCGCCAAACAGGACGACTTGTGGGGCGGCGACTACTATTCCTACTGGAAAAATCGCTATGTGCCCAAAATGCGCAAATTACCCGGATACCCCACCGGCGATTGGTTCTCTAACCCCAACTGGTTCAATGAATTGGATGCCGTGATGGCCAACAACCGCGATTCCTTGGTGGCTTGGCACCAACAATGTGCAGCCCTGGCCGACCGCAAAAACAACTGGCAAGGCATGCCCCACTCCATTCAACCCAACACCTACCAGCGATTTGAGCCCGGTACCGAACGTTTTGATAGTTTGAAAAATGCCATCACCACCTTGAGAAGCTTTGGTGAGGGCGGCAGTGGGTTTTACGACAAAAGTGCTTTGTACCACATCCAGGGTGAGCACAAGTTCAAACTGGCCGATAAAACCAATTTTACCACCGGATTTTCTACCCGATTGTACACGCCCAACTCCTTGGGAACCATTTTCTCCGATACCAACGGGCGCGTCATCCGCAACCACGAATTTGGCGTTTATGGCGGTATCGAACAGCGATCTAAAAACAACAAATTGAAATTGAATGCCACGGCGCGGGTGGATAAGAATGTGAACTTCCCGTTCATCTTCTCACCGGCAGCGTCGTTGGTTTACACACCCGATAAAATCACCTACTACCGCGTAAGCCTCTCGGCTGGGGTGCGCAATCCTACGCTGGCCGACCAATACCTATACTACAACGTGGGTAGGGCCATCTTGCTGGGAAACATCACCGGATACGACAGCCTGGTAACCATCCCCTCTCTGTACGATGCGCTCAGCGGCCTGACCACCGATTTGAAAAAATTGCAGTGGTTCGGAGTAGATCCCGTGCGACCTGAAAAAGTGAAAAGCATCGAAGTGGGCTATAAATCATTCATGGCATCCAACAAATTAAACATCGATGCCAGCGCCTATTTCAGCTATTACGAGGACTTTATCGGATACAAAATAGGCATCGATCCCACCATCGATTATACGATCAATTACATTTCTGGCGGACAAGTTTATCGCATTGCAACCAACGCCGAAAGCACCGTGACCACCATGGGCGTGAGCATCGGCACCAACTATTTCTTTGCCAAAAATTACACCGCCGGGGTGAATTACTCCTTCAATCAACTCAACAAAACCAACAACCTCGACCCCATCATTCCTGCCTTTAATACACCAAAAAATAAATTCAATGTATCGCTGGGCGGACAAAATTTGGAGATTAAAAAACTCAAAATTCAAAACCTCGGATTCAGCCTCAATTACAAATGGATTCAAGGGTTTAGATTCGAGGGAAGTCCCCAATTTACAGGAGATGTGCCCACCTATTACATGCTTGATGTGATGGTTTCAAAAGTGGTTCCCAAATACAAAGCCATGATCAAAATGGGCGCCAGCAACCTCACCAACAACAAAGTAATGCAGGTGTACGGCGGCCCACGCATCGGACGAATGGCCTATTTCTCTGTTTACTTTGACTTATAATTGCATGAGAATAAGTTTAATATAAATCCCTAAGTTTGTAAAAAACCAAATAAAACAATATGAAAAAAACATTACTCGCTACCTTGTCAGTTGTGTTGGCCTCAAGCGCTTTCGCCCAGATTAAATATGTGGACGAAGTTTTGACTGCCGACAAGATCAAGGTGACCAAAAACGTGGTTTACGGTGACAACTACACTGTACTCACAGGTACGCCCACTTTGACCAGCAAAGTTTCTATGGCCCCAGGTTATGGCTTCGTGGCCATGACTGCCGACATTTATGAGCCACAAGATGGTGCTAGCAACCGTCCTTTGATCATCTTCACCCACTCAGGTTCTTTCTTGCCCCGCTATTCAAACAATAGCCCCGTGGGTTACAAAGATGACAGTGCTACCGTGGCTTTCTGTATGTCGTTGGCGAAGCGTGGTTACGTGGTTGCCTCTATGACCTACCGCATGGGCTGGAACCCAGCAGCTGCTACTGTTGATGCCCGTAAACAGGGTATCATCAACGCCGCTTACAAAGGTGTTCAAGATTTGGCTACTTGCGTTCGTTTCATGAAGAAAAGCGTGAAAGAAGGCGGTAACCCTTACAACATCGATACAACCAAAATCGCTGTAGGTGGTAACGGTACCGGTGGATACATCACCAGTGCTTACGCCAGCATCGACCGTCAGAGCGAAATCAAGAGCATCAAATTCCGTGACGCTTCAACCGGTAAAGTGATGGTGAACGATACCATCTGGGGCGACCGTTTCGGAATTGGTGTAGACAACCCAGCCATGGGTGGTTTCTGCAAATCTAACCACGTAGGTTATACTTCTAACGCCCGTTTGGCTTTTGCCGTGGGTGGTGCCATTGGTGACTCTACTTGGATGGAAGCGGGTGAAATTCCTTTGATTTGGGCTCACTCAATCATGGATCCTTTCGCACCTTACACCACGGGTATGGTAAACGTACCTGGTACTACCTTGCAGGTGGTTGAAGTAAGCGGTGGTTTCGATGCGATGTCACGCTGTCAGCGTTTGGGCAATACTGCACCATACAAAGGCAAAGTGATGGATGTGTACACTACCCAAGCCAACAAATTGAACAAAGGCGTTGACGGTTTGTTCCCAATCGCTGGTTTGGCTAACGCTTCAGGTCCTTACGAGTGGTACGATACTACGGCCATCAAATCTTTGCCAAACCCTCCTTACAATCCTCCTGTGATTTTGGCGGGTATCAAAGCGTCTAACCCCATGTGGAGCAAGACCAAAGCGATGAAATATGTAGATTCAGTGATGGGCTACATGGCGCCACGTATTGCCGTTACTTTGGGATTGGTTGCTTCAGTAGGTATCGAAGAGACCAACTTGGGTTCAAACGTAACTTTGGCTCCTAACCCAGCCAAAAACCAATTGATCATTCACAACAACTGGGAAAACCGCGTATTGACCGGTGCTACCTTGGTTGATTTGAACGGTCGCGTTGTTCGTGAGTTCAACGTAAACGGTATCCACAACGTATATGAGTTGAACGTGCCTGCAGGTATTTATGTAGTGCAAATGCAATTCAACGACGGTGTTGGTAGCCGTAAGTTGATGGTTGACTAAATCATTACAAAAATAAATGTCCAAAAGGGGGCGGCCAACGGCCGCCCCCTTTTTTGTTAGCCCGTTTGTCGATTCGCATAAAGCAATCAACCATTTTACCCCGCATCTCGCTTATACTTGTAAGCATGTTGCGAAAATGCCTTTTTAATTTTAGCCTTGTCGTATTGTTTGCCAGCTGCAACAGCGCATTCCGCAGCAGTCACACCTCTGTACGCCTCTCACCCCCCGTAGCCGAATACCTATCGCAACAAACCCTGCTGATTCATAACAACCAACCCAAATTACAGACCCGGCAAGTTACACTGCAAGCGCCCTTTGCAGACAGTTTTTACACCCTGAGGTACAGAAAACTGTCGGGCAATTCCCTCATCCTCGAAGTGAGCGATTCCACCGGAAAAATGCGCAACGTGGCCATCCCGCAAACCAAACTCAAAGCCTTTCCCATCTCACTCACAACAACCGCTACGCCCTTGATATTGGGCGGAATTTTTAGTTACCGCGATCCCATTCAATCCAATTATTGGGATGATCTTGCAGCCATAGGCGTTACTTTTTTTAATGCCTCCACCGATGCGCTTGCCATCCCACTCACAAAACTCATTTACAGACACCAGCATTACGCAGTGCCAACATCGTTTGTTCTTTCCGATCTTCAAATAGTTCAAACCTTGGACACCCTCGACAAAGCAAAGTTATTTACCATTTCAGCCCCGGTAAATCCCCACGTCACCCCCTACTTGGATGCGGATTATCAAAAACATCATCAGGTCCATTTTTCAGCCAATGGAGGTTATGGATGGACACACAAATCCTCTTCCAATGATGGTTCTTTAGCAACATTGGCAAACTGTCCTTGGTATGCCCTAGAATTTAATGTACAAACCCATGAGAATTTTCGATGGGGCATGCACCACATGCGAAATCAAGATACCCGTTTCAACACCAACATTACCTCCCTGCAAATAGCCTATGTCAACAACTACCTGCGCAACGCCAGCCTAACCTGCGGCGTAGGAATCGGATTTGGTTCTTTCAAACGAAATCAGGCAGAAAACCTGTCCCTCACCAGCACCATATTGAACGGCAAACGCCTGGGCCCAGACAGCCTTGTGCTTATCGAAAAAGAATTCATTCCCAACCTACAGTACTTTTTTACTCCCTTGTCAGGATTCATCCAATACGAACGAAACTTAGGCACTGATGTGGCGTGGATTGTGGGTTTCAGAATGACACAAATCAAGGCACACACCGATTATTATACCCGTCAATCCTTACAGACCTGGGAGGAAATCGCACCGGGTATCACCGCCGAGCGGATCCAAAACATCGGGTACCGCGAACGCGAAAGTTCTACGTCGACAAACATGGTCTTTCAAGGAACTATCGGACTCAAAATACGCATTCATTAACACCATGAAATCCATTTTAAAACTCAGCCTACTCTCTGTTGTGATACTCACAGTATCTTCCTGTGAAATGTGGTTCAACGAGGACTACCGTTTCAAAATTTTGCAAATCCTCCAAAACAATCAGTCCAACAAGGTCTATAACAAAACTGTGGTAAGCTACGGCGGATACAACTTCAATTCGGTATACGTGCGCGATACCCAAACCTTTTATCGCAGCATCCAAATGGGCGATACCGCACAAATCCTGATGGAAAATATGTACGCAGTGAATATGTACGCAGTGGATACCGTCTATTTCGATATTGAACTCACCGATTCGCAGCAGTTCAATGCCAAATTCACCCGCACCTACATCCGCAATCCCTACCAAACACTCAATGATTTTGTAGAGACCCTCCGATTCTAAATCAATGTGGTCCTTTGCTATGCCATGGGCACTTTCCCGTAGGAATTCAGTAAATTTGTACTTTTTCAGTTTATCTGCGAATGTATCCTACACTCAAACAATTGAATTGGCCGCAAATTGAGGCGGAAATCCTTGCTTTTTGGGAGCAAGAATCGGTGTTTCAACAAAGCGTTGACCAACGCATCGATGCACCCAGCTTTACCTTTTTTGAAGGTCCGCCAAGTGCCAATGGAATGCCCGGCATTCACCACGTCATGGCCCGCGCAATCAAGGACATTTTTTGCAGATACAAAACCCAACAAGGTTTCCGCGTGGCCCGCAAAGGGGGATGGGATACCCATGGTCTGCCCATCGAATTGCAAGTAGAAAAGCGCCTTGGCATCAAAAAGGAAGACATCGGTACCAAAATCTCCATGGAGGATTACAACAAGGAGTGTAGAGCCGATGTACTCATGTTCAAAGACCGTTGGGATGAACTCACCAAGCAAATTGGGTATTGGGTAGACCTCGATAACCCCTACATCACCTACGAAAACAATTACATCGAAAGCCTTTGGCATTTGCTCAAACAACTGCACGAAAAAGGCTATTTGTATAAAGGGTATACCATCCAGCCGTTCTCACCCGCGGCCGGAACCGGTCTCTCCAGCCACGAACTCAACCAGCCCGGTACCTACCAAAATGTGAAAGACACCACCATCGTGGCGCAGTTTCAAGTGCAAGGCAAAGAGGATGAGTATTTTCTCGCATGGACAACCACTCCGTGGACTTTGCCCAGCAACACCGCTCTGGCCGTTGGGAAAGACATCGACTACGACCAAATAGAGACGTTCAACCCCTACACGGGAGCCAAAATCAAAGTGACTTTGGCATCGGCCCTGGTTGGAAAGTACTTCAGCGCCGAAGGCGCTGAAGCCCCCCTGGACGATTACACCCCACAGCAAAAAATCCTCCCCTGGAGAAAAATCCATACCCTCAAAGGCGCTGATTTGGCCGGTACCCGCTACCACCAACTCCTTCCCTATGCCCAACCCGAAGAAGGCGACGCCTTCCGCGTGGTTATCGGCGACTTCGTATCCACCGAAGACGGTACCGGTATCGTGCACATCGCACCCAGCTTCGGGGCCGACGACTTTAAAACCGCCCGCGAAAATGGCATCGGTGCGTTGACGCTGGTCGACAAAAAAGGAAAATTCCTGGATTGCGTAACCGATTTCGCCGGAGAATACGTCAAAGAAGCCTACCTCACCGAAGAAGAAAAAGCCGCCGAAGCCCAAAAGCAACAGCGCGACAAATACCTCGGCGTAGATGAGCGCATCGCCATCAAACTCAAACAAGAAAACAAAGCCTTCAAGGTCGAAAAATACGAGCATACCTACCCCCACTGCTGGCGTACCGACAAACCCATCCTCTATTACCCCCTGGAAAGTTGGTTCGTGCGCACCACCGCAGTGAAAGATCGCTTGGTAGAACTCAATAAAACCATCAACTGGAAACCCGCCTCCACCGGCGAAGGTCGGTTCGGCAACTGGCTCGAAAACCTTGTAGATTGGAACCTCTCACGCTCTCGTTTCTGGGGTACCCCGCTGCCCATCTGGCGCACCGAAGACGGCACAGAAGAAATTTGCATCGGTAGCATCGCCGAACTCAACCAAGAAATTGCGAAAGCCAACCAAGCACTTGGCCTGAATCAGTCGGCAGAAGAACTCACCAACGACCTCCATCGCCCCTATGTGGATCGCATCACCCTGGTGAGCGCCACCGGCAAGCCCATGACCCGCGAACTCGACCTGATCGATGTGTGGTTCGATAGCGGCGCCATGCCCTATGCACAATGGCACGCCCCCTTTGAAAATCAAGACATTTTCAAGCAGAACTTCCCCGCCGATTTTATCGCAGAAGGCGTGGACCAAACCCGCGGTTGGTTCTTTACCCTCCATGCCATCGCCACCCTATTGTTCGATGAAGTAGCCTTCAAAAATGTGATCGCCAATGGATTGGTGCTCGACAAAAATGGCAACAAAATGAGCAAGCGACTTGGCAATGCCATCGATCCGTTCGAAACCGTGGCCAAATACGGGGCCGATGCCGTGCGATGGTATATGGTCACCAATGCCCAGCCTTGGGATAACCTCAAGTTCGACATGGATGGTGTGGTAGAATCGCAAAGAAAATTCCTCGGAACCCTCTACAATACCTATGGGTTCTTTGCCATCTATGCCAACCTCGATCAATATAAATTTGATGCCAACAACCCCGTAGACCCCACCCACTTTAGTGAGATGGATCGATGGATTTTGAGCAAATTGAACTCGCTCATTACCGAGGTGGAATCGGCCCTGAACGATTACGATCCTACCCGTGCCGGTAGAGCCATCGAAGATTTTGTGGGCGAGCAACTCTCCAACTGGTACGTGCGCCTGTCGCGCCGAAGATTCTGGAAAGGAGAACTCAACGACGATAAAAAAGCGGCCTACGAAACCCTGTATCGCTGTTTGAACACCGTGACCCAGCTGACCGCGCCCATCGCGCCGTTCTTCAGCGATTGGTTGTACCGCGCGCTCAATACCGCCGGTATCGCCGAAGGACAAGCACACAGCAGTGTCCACCTAACCGCATGGCCCAAAGCGCAAACGCACGCCATCGACCCCAAACTCGAACACTCCATGGCCCTGGCACAACAAGTGTGTAGCTTGGTGCTGAGCCTGCGGAAGAAAGAAAAGATCAAAGTGCGTCAGCCCCTGCAGAAAATCTTGTTCCCGGCCGACAAACCCGAAGTGAAAGAGGCCGTTCAACACATGAGCGAACTCATTTGCTCGGAAGTAAACGTGAAAGAAATTGAATTTGTATCGGCCAATCACCCCAGCTTGGTGAAAAGCATCAAACCCAATTTTAAAACGTTGGGTAAGAAGCTCGGGGCCGATATGAAAGCCATGGCCGCCATCGTGCAAGCCTTTGGACAAGATCAAATTCGGCAGTTGGAAAACGATGGTAACATCGAAGTATCGCTCAACGGCAACCCCACCCAATTGCTGTTGGAAGATGTAGACATCGCCACCCAAGACATGCCCGGATGGCTCGTAGCCTCTGAAAATGGCGCTACCGTGGCCCTGGATATCACCATCACCGATGAATTGCACCGCGAAGGCATGGCGAGAGAGTTTGTGAACCGCGTGCAAAACCTGAGAAAAGACATCGGACTCGACCTAACCGACAGAATTCAAGTGCTGTTTAAAGCAGATCCTGCCGTACAAGAAAGCGTAAATCATTTTAACACTTATATTTGCGGAGAAGTATTGGCCCACGCCATCCAAATTACAACGGAAGACAGTGAGCATGTACTCGACGTGTACGACTACCCCGTGCACATCCACATTCAAAAAGTCTAAGCCATGGAAAAAGAAAAGACCCGCTACAACGACGATGAACTCCAAGAGTTCAAAGAGATCATTTTGAAGAAAATGGAAATCGCCAAAGACGAGTTCAAAACCATTCAAGCCAACCTAAAAGATGGTGAGAGCGGTGGCGAGGGTACCAACAACAACTACCTCACATTAGACGATGGTGCCGATACCTTTGAGAAAGAAAACCTCAACCAATTGGCTGCCCATCAGTTGAAATTCATCAAGAATTTGGAAGCCGCATTGGTGCGCATCGAAAATAAAACGTACGGCATTTGCAAAACCTCAGGAAAGTTGATTCCCAAAGAACGCCTGCGCGCCGTCCCGCACACCACCCAAACCATTGAAGCCAAACTGAAGCGCTAACCTTCAATGTCTCCCTCTCCTTCATTGCTCAACAATCGGAAGTTTTTGATTCCGATGGCCACCATTTTGCTGTTGCTCGTCCTCGATCAATGCATTAAAATTTATATCAAAACCCATTTTATGCTGGGCGAAATCCGTCCCATTTTCGGCGATTGGTTCAAACTCTATTTTATCGAAAACGATGGCATGGCCTATGGCATGAAACTCTTCGGTGGGGGTAAAATTGGCAAACTGGTGCTTACCTTTTTCCGACTTGTGGTCTCCGGTTTTGGTTTTTGGTACCTGATTAAATGCATTCGCAATGAGGCCAATTGGGGGTTGCTCATCTGCATTGCCTTGGTGCTGGCCGGCGCGATGGGCAACATCATAGACTCTGTATTTTATGGGGTGATTTACGCCGATATGAACCACTACATCGGTGGTTGGTTTGAAGGTCAGGTCGTTGATATGTTCTATGCCCCCATGTGGGAAGGACACTTGCCAGAATGGCTTCCATTGTGGGGCGGACAGTTTTTTGTCTTCTTCTCCCCCATTTGGAACTTCGCCGATGCCTGTATCACCGTGGGTGTGGCTGTGATGGTGATCGGACAGAATACCTTTTTCTCCAAAGATGAATTGGAAAAAGCCTTCGGTTCAACCGCGCCATCCAAACCCAGCGAGGATTCGGATTCTCCCCAATAATATCGCGAATTTTGGCTAATTTTGCAAGCCAAATCGCATGGAAACCAACCTAAACGAACAACAAGTCCTCCGTCGCCAATCGCTCGAACAACTCCGGGCATTGGGAATCGACCCTTACCCAGCAGCGCTCTACCCAGTGAACTGCTTGGCCGCTGATATCCGGTCGCACTACGCCGATAGCACAGAGGACGAGAAATGGAAACAGGTGGTTTTGGCCGGCCGATTGATGACACGACGCATCATGGGAAAAGCCGCTTTTGCCGATTTGCAAGACTCCAGCGGTCGTATGCAGATCTACGTGAACCGCGATGAAATTTGTCCGGACGAAAACAAAGACCTCTACAACACCGTCTTCAAAAAACTGTTAGACATCGGTGATATCATCGGGGTGAAAGGACATGTATTTACCACCCAAACCGGTGAATTGTCTGTCCATGTAACCGAGCTAGTGTTACTATCGAAGTGCCTCAACCCACTTCCCCTGCCCAAACAAGATGCAGAAGGCAATATTTACGACGCCTTTACCGATCCTGAAGCCCGCTACCGCATGCGCTACGTGGATTTGGTGGTGAATCCTCAATTCCGGGAAACCTTCATCAAACGCACCAAAGTCATCCAAAGTTTGCGCAATACGTTCAATGAAAGAGGGTATATGGAAGTGGAAACCCCCATCTTGCAAACCATCCACGGAGGTGCCGCAGCCCGTCCTTTCATGACCCACCACAATGCGCTCGACATACCCCTTTACTTGCGCATTGCCAATGAATTATACCTCAAGCGATTGATCGTAGGCGGTTTTGATGGCGTATATGAATTTGCCAAAAACTTCCGCAACGAAGGCATCGATAGAACCCACAACCCAGAATTTACGGCTTTGGAAATCTACGTGGCCTACAAAGACTATTACTGGATGATGGACTTCGTAGAAGAAATGTTGGAGCGATGTGCGATGGATGTCACCGGCAGTCATACGGTTACCCTCGGTGATAACCAAATTTCATTCGCCAAGCCCTATGCCCGTCTCACCATGGCCGAAGCCATCAAAAAGTATGGCAACATTGATATCGAAGGCAAAAGTGAAGCCGAATTGGGTGCCGAAGCCAAAAAATTGGGATGCGAAGTCACCGCCCAAATGGGCGTGGCCAAGTTGATTGATGAAATCTTTGGCGCCTGCGCAGAGAAACACCTCATACAGCCCACATTCATCACCGACTACCCCATCGAGATGAGCCCGCTCACCAAAAAGCACCGCTCAAAACCCGGTTTGGTAGAGCGATTTGAACTGTTTGTCAACGGAAAAGAAATTGCCAACGCTTACACCGAGTTGAACGACCCCATCGATCAGCGTGAGCGATTTGAAGATCAACTCAAATTGGCCGCCCGCGGTGATGAAGAAGCCATGGCCTACGACCACGATTTCGTAAGGGCCTTGGAATATGCCATGCCCCCAACCAGCGGATTGGGTGTGGGTATAGACCGCCTTACCATGATGTTGACCAACCAACAAAGCATTCAGGAAGTCTTGTTCTTCCCGCAAATGCGTCCTGAAAAATTCGACTGATGTTTGAAATCGGGGACGATGAACGGAAGGTACTCCTGTGCCTAATTCACGCCGAAACCCCGCTTACAGTGGTGGAAGATACAGGCTTGGCCACAAACGTAGCCGTGGATATCATGCGCCAACTGCATCACTATCGATACATCAAAGCCATCGGTAGCAACAACCAGGTGATGAGCAACTTCGACGTTGATAAAATCCGTAAAACGCGATTTCAACTGACAGCCAAAGGGTTTAATGAAATTAGTGGTGACACAAAACCTTTTGAGGGTTGAGCGTGTTTGTTATCTTCATGTAACCATTTCCGTGAGTTGTCCACCTACCTTGGCGGTTCTCGGGTGATTGATTATATTCGCAGTAGGCAAATCCGCATTATTAAATACCCATGTCCGAAACAGTAAAACTCATCGTAGAAGGAAAAGAATTTGAATTTCCAGTAATCACTGGAACAGAAGGTGAAAAAGCCATCGATATCAGCAAGTTGCGCGACCTTACCGGTCATATCACCCTGGATATTGGATTTAAAAATACGGGCTCTACCAAAAGTGCCATTACCTTCCTCGATGGGGAAGAAGGCATCCTGCACCACCGTGGTTACTCCATTGAGGACCTCGCCGAGCATGCCTCGTTCCTAGAAGTTTCGTATTTGTTGTTGTATGGAAAATTGCCCAATGCAACCGAATACGCCGAATTCGAAAACGCCATCCGCGAGCACACATTGGCCAATGAAGGCCTTGAAGCCATGTTCAAAGCATTCCCTACAGGATCACATCCTATGGGACAGCTTTCTAGCATGGTGGCTGCGCTGGGTTTATACTACCCCAAAGCGTTGAATCCACATCGCTCAGAGGAAGCCATCAACAGAACCATCATCCGATTGATGGCCAAAATGCCGACCATCTGTGCCATGATCTACAAAAAGCGCAATGGGCATCCTACCGTGTACCCCAAGAACAGCCTCGATTACGTGGCGAATTACTTGAATATGACTTTCGGACAAGTAACCATGCCCGAATATGAGCCAGATCCCGTGTTGGTGAGCGCCATGAACAAATTGCTCATTTTGCACGCCGATCACGAACAAAACTGCAGCGCCAGCACCGTGCGTGTTGTGGGTAGTTCTCAATCCAACTTGTACAGCAGCATTTCTGCCGGTATCTCTGCCTTATGGGGTCCCCTGCACGGCGGCGCCAACCAAGAAGTATTGGAAATGTTGGAGCAAATCCAGAACGACGGTGGAGATGTACAAAAGTGGATCAACAAAGCCAAAGACAAAAATGATCCTTTCCGTTTGATGGGATTCGGTCACCGCGTCTACAAAAACTTCGACCCCCGTGCCAAAATCATCAAAAAAGCATGCGATGACGTATTGGCGAAATTGGGTGTGAACGATCCTGTATTGGAAATTGCCAAACAACTCGAAGAAGCGGCCCTCACCGATTCCTACTTCGTAGAGCGCAAATTGTTCCCCAATGTGGATTTTTACTCTGGTATCATTTACCGCGCCATGGGATTCCCCACCGATTTCTTCACCGTTCTGTTCTCCATGGGTCGCCTCCCAGGTTGGATCAGCCAATGGCAAGAAATGCGCAAGGAAAAACAGCCCATCGCCCGTCCTCGCCAAATCTATACCGGCGAAACGCCCCGCGCTTATGTGCACATGAAAGACAGACCGTAATCGTTAAAAATTTTACAGTAATGATATCTACCAGAGGCACCCAAAGGGTGCCTCTGGTCGTTTTAACCCCCCGAATTACTGCTAATTACTGCCATTCATCGACAAACGGCTCACTCGATTGTTACTACGACAACTACCTTTGCCACCGAAATGCCCCGCATCCTACTGTTCCTTGTCTTAAGTGCGCTTAGCACCCCGTTGTTCTCCCAAAATTTCACCCTTTCTGGATACGTCAAAGATTCAAGCTCCCGCGAAACCATCGCCAAAGCACAAATCACCGTCGTCCTCTCCTCAAAGGCCAATACACCCACAGAACTTCGTTCTACCACAAATGGATATGGATTTTACTCCATCACCGTGCCACAAGGAACCCATGCGGTTAACGTATCGGCCCCCTCCTACGACGCCCTCACCACCACGCTGACCATCAGTAACAACGTGGAAAACAACTTCTTCCTCAGCCCCAACATCGAAGGCATGGGTGCCGTCACCATTCGCTCCAAACGGAACAACAACGTAAAATCTCTCGACATCTCTACCCAGAGTATCAATGGACAAACCATCAAGAAAATACCCGCCTTCCTGGGTGAAGCCGACGTAATCAAAAGCATACAACTTCTGCCCGGCGTGACCACCGTGGGTGAAGGTGCCTCCGGATTCAACGTGCGTGGCGGCAGCATCGACCAAAACTTGGTGCTCATGGATGAAGCCCCCGTCTTCAACTCCGCACACCTGTTTGGATTCTTCTCCATCTTCAACCCCGATGCAGTCAAAGATGTAGAGCTCGTCAAAGGGGGTATTCCCGCCAATTATGGAGGACGCTTGAGTTCCACCCTCGATGTAAAATCCAAAGACGGAAACAAACGCAGCTATCAAGCCAACGGCGGCGTGGGTAGCATATTTTCACGTCTCACCCTCGAAGGACCGCTGGCAAAACCCGAATCTAAAAATCTCCTCAAGCCAAGAAAAACCCCCGCGAAATCTAGTTTTATGGTGTCGGGCCGACGTTCATACATCGATATATTGGCCAAGCCCTTTCTTCCAGAAAATCTCTCCGGTAGCCAATTTTACTTCTATGACCTCACCGCCAAAGCCAATTACAGCTACAAACGCGACAACATTTTCATCTCCACCTACATCGGTGATGACGTATTCAAAGCCGCGGGTTTATTCGGCGTGAAATGGGGTAACTCAACCGTCACAACCCGCTGGAACCACGTTTTTAATAAAAAACTGTTTTCCAACTTTACCTACTACTACAGTCGTTACCGCTACAACCTCGAGTTCATGAACCGCGATGTGACCTTCAATTGGAAAAGCAACATCGTGAATAACAGTGCCAAGGTCGACTTCAACTATTTCCTCAACCCAAAAAACACGTTGGCCTTTGGCGGACAAGTGACCCATTACCGGTTTATTCCCGGTGAGGCCATTGCCACATCATCAACCCTCAACCTCAAGTTTGGTTTGCCCGATCGGTACGCCCTTGAAAATGCCATCTACATCTCCGATGATTGGAATGCCAAC
>JBANFU010000118.1:0-3659 GCA_037975865.1 Bacteroidota bacterium | reverse complement strand
TTTTTCAGTACTTTGTAAAACGATGTCGATAGAAACACTTCAACAGCCCCCATTTGAGGAACGCATTTCGATGACTAAAATTGGTCTGATCACCCTAATCCCCGCTACCGCGTTGTTGTTTATCGTGACTCTTAACGACCTTCATTCCACCGGTATCGATTTGTTTATAGACCTCATAAAACAGCCACAGCTTTGGATTATGCTATCGGTTTTGTTATTGCTGTTATCGCTCAAATTGAAGGTTCAAATCAACAGCGAGGAGATTCGCTACCAAATGCTACCGTTTCATCGCAAAGCGCGATGCATACCCTGGAAAGAAGTCACCGCCTGTCAAATACTCAAAATCAACGCATTGAAAGAGTTCGGCGGCTGGGGCATACGCAGAGGTCGACTCGGCAAAGCCTACAACCCTGAGGGCAGCATCATTCTGCATATCGAAACCCGCACAGGCACCCCCATCAATGTTAGCATCCGCAACCATGAATTGCTCAGCTCCATGGCGGAAGCACAAGGGTGGAATATCATCCCCCTGACCAAAAAACCTTAAGATTAATTCAAGGTACGTGCACCTATTTCTTGGCGCGCAACAATCCCGAGTTCTTAGGGAAGTAGGCAATCAAGGGCTGCAGGTTCGATAAAATCTGTGAATAGGGTGCTGTACGCAATTCATCGTAGGTGTTTGCCCCTGTTAGCACTCCGATATTCCAAGCACACCCAGCGGAAAAGCCCTCGTACAAGTCGCTCACCGTATCCCCCACTTTCATCACATAGTGAGAGTACTGAACCCCTGCACGCTTCATCGCCAAGCGGATCATATCGGGCTGCGGCCTACCCACAGACACTTCATCGCTACCGATGTACCCATCAATGATGGCCTCGAGACCCAAATTGGCCACGATCACACTGGCCACTTCACGATTAAAACCCGTATTTAAGTACAATTTGGAGCCGCTCGCTTTGATGTGCTCAAACAATTCTGCCGCATAAGGCATCAACTCAATCTTCCCTTTTTCTGCGTACTGTTCCATCAATTGCTCATTGAATTTAGAAACCAACTCATCGATGATATTGGGCGTTACCGCGGTTTTGTTCAACGAACACAACTGTTCGAAAGCCATCTTCTTGGGAATCCCCATGACTTTGTTCGCTTGGTCCATTGAAATGTCGATGTTCAACTTCCATTTCATTGCATCGATGGCGGCTTGTTGCACAAGTCCGAAATCATTGACAGTTGTCCCTGCCATGTCCATCACTACCAATTGAGGTTTCATGGCAACAAAGGAACTTCCGGTTTAAGAACTTAAAATTAATTCTCTGTTAATTACGAAAAAAACTCAAACCGTAACATCAATGTAACACTGTAGAGACAAAGTCGGAAGTAATTGCGGCCTCTATGAAAATTGCCATTTTATACGCGGAAAGTCGCTTTACCCCGTGGAGAGAAAACATCGATACACTCACCGCCATTTCCTTGTTCCGAGCTTTGCCTAAAAACGCCCAAGGAACCCTGGTCCACATGACTCAACCGAATATTGAATTGGCTCAACTGTTATCTAAATTCGACCTGGTCCTCAATTTATGCTACGGATTTCACAACCTGTCACAGGCCGATGTGGCCTGCTGGCTCGACGACCATCATATCAAACACCTAAGCAGCGCGGGAGAACAACAACAAAAGGCGCAAGACAAACTATACGTAGAAAACGTGTTGATTGAAAACAACATTGCGGCGCCGCAATCCATCAAACAACTCGCCGATATCTACCAAGGCCTTTACATCACCAAACCCAGAAAAGGAGGATGCCATCGAGGCATAGAGATCACCGACGCTAAAACGGCCTTTGAGCGGTTTGAGATCAATATGGCCGACGACAAACTTACACAGCCCTACCTCATTGGTCGGGAATTTAGCGTGGCCATCATTCCAAATAAAACATCAGAAGGCTTCGAAATACTCCCGCCTTTGGAGGTCATTCCCTACCCCAAACGGACCATTTATCTCGCCGGTCAATCGCATGGAAAAACCCGCCGAAGCTACCATCCCAAGCTCTCTATCGAAGAAAGATCGCACCTAGAACAAGCCTGCATCGGCGCGCACAACGCCTTGGGATTGTCGTTTTTCTCACGGGTCGACATCAGGATGGTAGATGACACCCCCTTTGTCTTGGATGTAAACACCATGCCCAACATGCACCCAACAAAAAGTATGCTACCAGGCCTATTGAAAACCCATAAAATTGGGCTGCCAGAATTCGTGAGGCGGTTGATTGGGATGGGCGAACACAAATATCACCTCAAAGGGTTGGGAACCTCCAATCCCTCCGGCGTTCACGAAATAACTTATCCTTAACATCTACTTCCCCTTAACCATACATTGATTCGATTTCTTCGTGATTCAACTTCACTGTGAATCTCCATACTCATACAGATTTTTGCGACGGCAAGGGAACGCCCCGGGATTTCGTTAAAAAAGCCATAGAACTCAAATTTTCCTACTTGGGCTTTAGCGCCCATGCGCCCATCAACATTCCGTGCGAATGGGCATTGCCTACAGAAAAGTTGGACGATTACTGCGATACCATCGTGGGCCTACAAGCAGAATTTTCAAAAAAACTAACCCTCTTTCACGGGTTTGAGATTGACTTTCTCGAGGGTATCGGCTTTCCTAGTCTTTCAATCGAACGAATTCAATCAGCGCAATTTTTTATCTGTAGCATTCACTTTTTGAATATCCACAACGGACAACCCAACAGTACACCGCGATATATTGAAATTGACGGCGCCTACTCGCAATTCATGTTGGCCATGAAAGGGCACCAATATTCACTGAAAAAACTCCTTAGCAATTTTCTCTATACCACAGAGAAAATGATTCAAACGCCTGTTTCTGAGGAGGGTGTGAAAATCATCGGACATGTAGACAAAGTGGTGCTAAACGCCCAACAATTGCCTGAATTTGAGCATCTCTCGGACTGGTTTTATGACGCATTACTGCGAATTCTCATCGAGCATCGCCATGAGTACGATTATGTAGAAATCAATACGCGCGCCCTGTACAAAAAAGGACTCAGCCAACCGTACCCTCGATTCGTGCTGCTAGAGGCATTACAGCAAAATCAAATTCCATTGCTGCTCAACAGCGATGCGCACCATCCATCGGAAATCGCAGGGGGTTACAAAGAATGTCAAGACAAACTCACATCATTAACCAACATCAACCCCAACAACCTACAATTTCAATGGCCAAAGAAATAACTCAAAAACGCAATCTCTTGAATGTGTTGCTCATTGGTCTCACCACATTCAGCCTGTATACATTTATGTATGCTGTTCGTCGACCTTTTTCGGCCTTGGTTTATGACAACATGATTTTATGGTGCGCCAACGTGAAGATTTGGATGGTTTTAGCGCAGCTTCTAGGCTACACGCTGAGTAAATTCTATGGAATTCGATTATTGGGAAAAATCAAACCCGAAGACAGGGGAATCTACTTAATCTCGATTTTAACAGTGGCCACCCTGCCCCTGTTTTTATTGCAATTCACTCATATTCAAAGTTGGCCATTCTTGATGCTCTTGAATGGTTTCCCTTTGGGCCTGGTTTGGGGCATCGTGTTTTCTTATGTAGAAGGTCGAAAATATACCGAACTCATCGGTGCG
>JBANFU010000109.1:0-13043 GCA_037975865.1 Bacteroidota bacterium | reverse complement strand
CCCCGATTTACGGTTGTTTTTCATCTCTTGAGAGGCTTTTTTCGCCGCATCGCCCGCCTCTTTTCGCTCGGTATCCCCCGACTTCAAATCCATGGGCTTTTCCAAATCCTGATTTTTCTGCTCAATCTCCTGCATTCCCTGTTCGATGTCCTTCAACGCCTCATTTTGAGCGTCCTGCTGCTGTTTCATGTCCTCCGATACCTCCTTGCCCTTTTCCTGCTCCAACGACTTTTGAAGGGCCTCCTCTTTTTCCGCCCATTCTTGCATCCGTTCTAATTGATTTTCCACCGCCTCTTCCAGTTCCAATTGCTTCAGCTGCTCCATCAATTTCTCCAATTCTTTGGACGATTCCTGACTCATCTGATTCAGCTTTTGCATCTTTTCCTGCAACTGCTCCTTACCCGCTTTTTGCTCCAACAACCGATTGATCTCTTCGATGAGTTTCTGCATTTCCGGCGATGTCAACTGCTTCATCCGCTTATTCAATTCCTCTTTCTTCTTCTGCATCTCTTCCGATGGAGGATTCGCCGCATTCTTTTGCTTGTTGATGTCCGCCTGTTTCTTTTCCAACTGCTTGAGCGATTCAACCATTTTTTGTTGCTCGTTCAACCATTGCTTAATTTTATTTTCCTGATCCCAACCGCTTTGATTTTGCTGCAATGACTCTTGCAATTTTTGCGACTCCTTTTGCAGTTCCTTCAGGGTTTTCGACGATTTACTCATCCCTGCGCCGATGCCCGCCTCTTGCTTTTCCAGCCACTGGTTGGCCTTTTCAGCCCCCATGCGCTCCAGGGTCATGACTGATGTCCGAAAGGTCTTTCCACCGCGTATTCCGTCGTTATCCTTGACCGCAAACTGATATTCCAAGGCTTCACCGCCTTTCACGCCCAAGCTCGCCAAATCAATGGCGTGGGTCAAGGCCCACTGGGGCAACAAACCCTCAAACAGCACCGTTTTTTTCCAAGGCGCATTTTTTCCCGCCACGCGATACAAAAACACGACCTCTTTCACTTGATAATCATCGCTGGCCAACCCCGTAAAGTACCAAGTTCCCAAACGCACGGTGTCGGCCACCGCCTCCACTTGAATTTCCGGAAACGCATCGGCTCGCACCGACAGCACACTCTGCAGGGTATCAATACTGAGTCCTTGCGGGCCCTCCATCGCGAAGACCAATCGCTGATCCGACATGGCCAGGTGATGATATACCGTACCCCCTTGGGCATTTTGAAGGCGTTTACCGCCCTGTTTGACCATCTGCTTGAAAGAAGCACCCACGCGCCAGTTCAGCACGCGCTCGCCCTTGAATTTGTATTGCAATTGCGTTCCTTCTACCACGTCTAAAGCCTCCGACTGCGATAGCACGCCATCCGCAATTCCGGTGTAATCTGGAAAATCAGCAAAGACCTCCACCGCTTGCCAATGTGGCACATGCTTCACGGTGATTTTGTGTTCGGCCACCACATAATCCATTGCTCGCACAGACAGCAGTTGATCCTCGGTGATGTCTTCCAACGAAAAAGCAAATACCCCTGGCTTCAATTTTCGGGCCCTACGCCATTGATCGCCCATCTTCACTTCAACCACTTCTGGAATCACCGCGCCTTCCGCTTGCCATTGCAATTGCACGTCTCCACCCTCCTGCACGGTTAGCTCACCCTGAATCAGCCGCAACGAAAACGGAGCCTGTCGAACAAATTCCCGTTTATACTGAAATACCCGCGAAGCCCCTTGGAGCAACTCTGCAGACTCGTACAATCCCAACCCCAGCAAAAGCAATAAAAACGCACCCAACCGATACACCCATTTGCGGTGTTTTCTCCAGTCCAAGGCCTGTAAAAAAGGCACTTGTTTCAACGCCATCGTTTTTTCCTCGATGCTCGCCAACAACAGCGCATTGTCGGGCTGAACACCCGCCATATCCTCCAATTGGAGCAAATTGATCAACTTGTCTGAAACATCAGAAAAATGATTTCCAATCCAGTGTGCCGCCTGTTGCTGGGTCAGTGTTTTTCCCACACCCTTCATTTGCAACCACGGCCTCACCACAGCCACCGCCAACACCAATACAAACAACGACCACATCAGCCAAAATAGAAAGGCTCGATGCGCCGACTCCAACCACAAACTGTGCTCAATGAAAAAGCCCAAACCAAAAATGAACAGCCCAAGACCAACCGCAGCCAACCCACCGCGAATCAATCGCTGTCGGTAGTGCATCTTGATAAAATCGTTGAGCTTTTGTCTAATCCCGGCTTGCATGAAACACACCCTCAAATGGGCCAATTACAAATATACGAAATTTTCAAGGGGCGATTACCGCAACAAATTGTCCAACAAAATGGCCGTGGCCATCCCAGCATTCAGCGACTCCGCTCCACCCTTGCCCGGAATGGTGATCGGGTGGGTCACCAATTTTGCGGCTTCTTCGCGGATTCCGTGCGACTCAGAACCTATGAGCAGCATACTGTTAGACGCCGCAACCAGGCCATGAACTCGCTCTCCCTGCAAGTAAGCGCCATAGACTGTCCTTCCCTCAGCCACCGATTCCAACGGAGCATACACCACTTCTACCCGCAGAAAGGAACCCATGGTGGCCGACAAACACTTTGGATTGAACGCATCTACACTGTCGGGAGACGCCACAATTTGCGGCAATCCAAACCAATCCGCCAATCGAATGATCGTACCCATGTTTCCCGGATCATTGATCCCGTCTAACGCCAACACAAAGGGGATTTTGTGATTCAGCCCTTTGGACTTGGGCATCGCCACCAGGGCCATAACACCGGGTGCCGTATCGAATGCCGTGCATTTTTTGTTTTCCTCTTCACTCATCCGCTCGTGAGGATAATTGGGCGCATGTCGATCTACAAATGCCTGAGTGGCCCAAATTCCCTCCACCTGCCAGCCGCTGTGGAATACTTCCTCCACCGCTTTGCGGCCCTCCACCACAAATTGGCCATATTTTTGCCTAAACTTGGGCATGCGCAATGAGGCGATGTGCTTGATTTGAGCAATGGATGGCATATTCTGATAGCAAATATCACGGTTTTCTCCGGAAGTATCTATGGGTACTGCTGGCCATCGGCATTCTTCAATCTTGCGGCGTTAAAAAAAGCATCCCCGATGGCAAATACCTCCTGAAGAAAAACATCGTATCGATTCCAAAAAAATCAGCGCCCGATGCCGACATCAAAGCGCAAATTTTGCATCGACCCAACAAACGCGTACTCTTCAACAAACTCCCCGTTTTTTTATGGGCCTACACCTTGGGGACGAATGAAAAATACCCCGAACGATCAGACTCCGTGGGATGGCGCCGCACCCTGAGAAAAAAGTTGGGCGAGCCCCCCGTGCTACTCGATACCGCGCTGGTTCAGTTGTCTGCTGAAAACATCTCCAACCAACTGTTCAACATGGGCTATTTCGATGCCCAAGTCACCTACCAAACCCTACTCGGCCCCCGCAAAGCACAAGTGATTTACCAAGTGGAGCCCGGCAAAGCCTATAGACTCAATTCCTTTTTCCGACAGCCCGCCGATACCGCCCTCAAGCCCCTGATCGATAGCCTGGTTGCCCAAAACATCGCCTACAGACTGTGGTGGCCGATCAACCTGAACGACCTCAATGCTGCCAAAGAGGAATTGACCTTGGAACTGCGTGATCGTGGCTATTTCGAGGCCCAGCCCGATTTGTTCCGCTACGAAATCGACACGCTACAAAACAAAAAGGAAGGGGCTGTTTTCCTCAAACTCGACAACCCCAGTGCCAAAGACAAATTTCAGCGTTATCGGTTTGGTCCTACCTATTTCACCCTCATTTGCTCAGACATCTATCAGAGCAACCACTACCCACAGACCGTTCACAACCGAGGACTGCACCTCACGTTGAATCATTATCCCATCAAGTCTGAGGTCATGGACAAAGTGATTTTGATTGATTCGGGACGCTGGTATTCCCAATCGGTCACCAACCAAACCTATGTTGGACTGGTTGACATGGCCTTGTTTTCTTATGTAGATCTGCACCAAGAAGTGGATTCTGCGCGCGGACTCATCATCACACGCATCGTGGCCAAAGCCGTTCCGCGCATCTATACCCAAATTGAACCCCAGGCCTTGTATTCACCCCAAGGAAGTTCGGGCACCAACTTCCAAACACAAAGTCAACGCTCCTTTGGATTGGCAGGTATCATGTCGTTCAACAACCGAAACGCCTTGGGCAATGGTGAAAGTTTGAAAATCAGTTCCATCACATCGTATGAAGCCATTTTCAAGCGGGGCGATTTGGGCAACTTTCAATATGGCTTGCAGCAGGGATTCAACCTATCGCTGTCGCTACCCAACTTCACCATCCTCGAAAAATTCAAACTCAAAAACCCCTACCAACGGAAAAACACGGTCTTCTCTCTGAGTTATCAAGCCGAAAACAACCCCAACTTTAAGCGCAGTGCACTGCCGGCATCCGTTTCTCTTCAGTTCATACGACCCAATTTCAGTTGGTATTACACCCCGCTGGAGCTGAGTTTTAACCGCAACGAAATCAACCCCTCGTTTTTGCCACGCTTGCCTCAACTGGATCAAGATTTTGTAAAGCGGGTATTCACTGACCAATTCATTACTGCGGCCAAATTGGGGGCCATTTACACGAACAACCGACACAAACCCGGACAAACCTACTTTTTCGGTCGGGTGGGATTCGAAACCTCGGGCAACTGGCACCGATTGGCGCGCTACCTTTTTGAAAAAAACTACAACCCCGACAGTTCCTATCAATTTTTGGGCGTGAATTACTTCCAATACGCCAAGGTAGAATCAGAAATCCGCATCCATCAAAACATCGACGAACTGAACAGCATTGCTTTCCGGGCCAATTTCGGGATGGCGCTGCCCTATTGGAATAGCCAGGTGATTCCTTACGACAAACGATATTTCATCGGAGGCAGTAACAGTTTGCGCGGGTGGAGACCGCGTGGCATCGGACCGGGAAACACCCCAAGAAGTTCGGGCTCCATCATTGACAGAAGCGGTGAATTCCTTCTCGAAGCCAACCTCGAATATCGATTCACGTTGATAAAACACTTCATCGAGAGCGCGCTTTTTTTGGATGCCGGCAACATTTGGAACCTGAGCTCTGCGGGTTCTACCAACGGCTATGGGGTCATTAATCGGAATACATTTTTATCTGAAGTTGCAGTGAATACAGGCATCGGATTTCGTTTCGATTTGAGCGTTTTCCTGTTTCGTATCGATTGGGGACTTCCCATTCGGGACCCCAGCAAACCCATGGACCAACGTTGGGTGATGACCAAAGCAGTATCTGGCAATGTGGGTCGGTATATGCTCAATGAAACCGCCATCGCCATTGGAATAGGCTATCCTTTCTAATTACCACCGGCTCCATTTTTGCTACTTCCATCCGAATTCTCAGGCACAAAATTCTTGCAAACGGGATGATTTTGGCATCATTTTTGGCTATTGGGGAATACGCGAAAAACCATGAACAAACGATTTTCTCTCATTGCGGCCCTGGTATTAGGCAGTTTCACGCTGTCGAGCTGCTCCAACTGGCTCGGCAAAGTCAACATCTTTCCTGTAGAACAAGATGTAGCGCTGGGACAACAAGTGGCCACGAGTTTTGAAACGGGCTCGGCCGCTGTGGTGATGGATTCCGCCAAAAATGCCACCCTGTATCGATATATCTACGGTGTTCGCGACACCATCCTAAACACCAATCTGTTGGTGCATAAAAGCGATTTCCCTTGGAGAGTCAGAATCATCAACAACGACACCATACAAAACGCATTCTGTACCCCCGGCGGATACATCTACGTTTACACTGGGTTGATGAAGTACCTAGAAAGTGAGGATCAATTGGCGGGTGTGATGGGACATGAAATGGCTCATGCTGAGAAAAGGCATTCAACCGACGCCATGACACGTGAATTCGGTGCCAATCTGTTGTTGGAATTGATCTTTGGAGCCAACAAAGCCCAACTATTGCAGGTAGCCACCAGCCTCGCCCAGTTGAGTTTTGGTCGGGATGCTGAAACCTAGGCCGACAACTGTTCTGTGGACTGGCTCTATCAAACCAGTTACAACCCAGTGGGTGCAGCCGGTTTCTTCGAAAAAATACAAAAGGAAAAACACCAAGTCAACATCCCCGAGTTTTTAAGTACCCACCCCGATCCAGGCAATCGCGTAGCAAACATGAAAAAACGCTGGGCCGAAAAAGGGGGCAAAACCGGAGCCACCTACACCGAGCGCTACAAAAAAATGCTCACTTACCTCCCCTAAAGCTCAAAATCGCAGCCAAATCACCCTTGCAAAAAATCAGACCCACCTACGTGATCAAAAACCTCATCATATCAGCCATCGTATTCATTAGCAACTGCTTATACGCACAAACCGACTCGTTGGTAGGTGAAAACAATGTGGATTTGGTGGCCATTAACGAACTGTTGCGTGAGGCCGGCAAGCATTTGGGCACGCATTATCGCGGGGGTGGCAAAACACCGGCCGGTTTTGATTGCAGCGGCTTCGTGGGATATTGCTATAATACCACATTGGGCATTCGCACGCCGGCGAGTTCCTCTCAGTTTCACAACGCCGGCGTACATGTTCCCATCGCGCATGCGCGTCCCGGCGATGTCATCTGTTTCAAAGGACACAGTTTAAGCCGACGTGTCATGGGCCATGTAGGGATCATTACCGAAGTAACGCCCACAGAAATTTATTTTATCCATTCAGCCACCAGTGGCGGAATTCGCTACGATGTGCTCAGCGCGCAGTACTATCGCGTGAGATTCATGGATATCCGACGTTTCTTTTAATCCTCGGATTTCTTCTCAGTTTTCGATTTGCTCGCCCTCGGTTTCTTGGGTGCTGCAGTGGTATCCTCTGACTTACCCTCTCCCAATGCGGGGACTTCAACTGAGGGTGCAATCGCCAAAACGGGGGTAAAATTCAATTCTTCGGCCCCTTCATTGTGGCCCACCAGTAAAGAATCACCCTCCTTCAAATTGCCCTGCAATACTTGTTCTGCCAAAGGCTCTTCCAAGTATTTCTGCAAAGCCCTTTGTAGCGGTCTCGCACCAAAATCAGCATCAAATCCTTTATCCGCAAGGAACATCTTCGCTCCATCGCTCAACTCCACTTTGTAACCGATATCGCCGATGCGTTTCAGCATCTTGGCCATCCGCACGTCCAAAATTTTGATGATTTCTTCTTTCTCCAACGAATTGAACACAATCACATCGTCGATTCGATTCAAGAACTCGGGTGAGAAGAACTTACGCAATTGGGCTTCGATCACCTGTTTGCTGTCACGTTCCTTGTTAACTTCTTTGGTTTGCGTGCCAAATCCAACGCCCGTTCCAAACTCTTTCAACTGTCTTGAACCAATGTTTGATGTCATGATGATTACGGTATTTCGGAAGTCGATTTTCCGTCCCATCGAATCCGTCATCTGTCCTTCATCCAACACTTGCAGCAACAAATTGAACACGTCTGGATGTGCCTTTTCTACTTCATCGAACAAAATCACCGAATAGGGTTTGCGACGTACTTTTTCGGTCAACATACCACCCTCTTCATAACCTACGTAACCTGGAGGGGCTCCCACCAAGCGACTTACCGCAAATTTTTCCATAAACTCGCTCATGTCGATGCGAATCATGGCATCATCGGCATCGAACAAGAATTCGCTCAACGATTTCGCCAATTCGGTTTTTCCAACGCCCGTTGGACCCAAGAAAATAAACGATCCGATGGGTCTATTGGGTTCTTTGAAACCGGCGCGGGTGCGCTGAATGGTTTTGGTGAGCTTTTCGATGGCTTTGTCCTGACCTACCACCCGCTTGCGTAGCGTATCGGCCATGGTGAGCAAACGACGCGACTCATCTTCGGCCATTCGCTTCACGGGGATTCCCGTAATCATGGAAATGACCGCCGCAATGTCATCTTCTGTTACCATGAATTTTTCGGTCGCCGTCTGGGCTTCCCAGCGGGCTTTGGCCGTTTCAAGGTCTTCGAGCAATCGCTTTTCGGTATCGCGCAACTTGGCAGCCTCCTCAAAGTTCTGGCTTTTCACCACCTTGTTCTTCTCCAATTTGATGCCCTCAATTTGCGTTTCCAATTCCAAAATATCGTTGGGAACGTTGATGTTACTGATGTGCACACGGGCACCCGCTTCGTCCAAAATGTCAATGGCTTTGTCGGGCAAATGGCGATCACTCATGTATCGAACACTCAAGTCCACACAGGCTTTGATGGCCTCGGGGGTGTATTTTACGCTGTGATGCTCTTCGTATTTATTGGAAATATTGTGCAGTATTTCCACGGTCTCTTCGGGCGATGCAGGCTCAATCAACACCATCTGGAATCTACGTTCCAAAGCACCATCCTTCTCGATATACTGTCGGTATTCGTCCAAGGTAGTGGCACCGATGCATTGAATCTCTCCCCTAGCCAAGGCGGGCTTGAACATGTTGGAAGCATCCAACGAACCACTCGCACCCCCTGCACCTACGATGGTGTGAATCTCATCAATGAACAGAATCACGTCATCGGCCTTCTCCAATTCCATCATCAAGGCTTTCATCCGCTCTTCAAACTGTCCGCGATACTTGGTCCCCGCCACCATGGAAGCGATATCCAAACTCACCACGCGCTTGTTAAACAACACACGACTCACCTTCCGTTGTATGATGCGCAACGCGAGTCCTTCCGCGATGGCCGTTTTACCCACACCGGGCTCACCTATCAATACGGGATTGTTCTTTTTGCGACGACTCAGCACCTGACTCACGCGCTCAATTTCCTTTTCGCGACCTACGATCGGGTCTAATTTTCCCTCTTCCGCCGCTTTGGTTAGGTCACGACCAAAATTGTCCAATACCGGTGTTTTGGTTTTGGCTTTGCCCCCTTTGCGTGCTTCGGCCGCTTTTTGCTCTTCGCGATAAAAATCCTCAGGGGTCTCGTTCTCTTCACTGGCCGATTCACTGCGTATTTGTGAATTGTCGACACCTTCTTCCAAGGCCGACTTAAACACATCGTAGTTCACACCGTATTGATTCAAAATTTTAGACGCCACGTTGTCCTCATCGCGCAGAATGGAAAGCAACAAATGTTCCGTTCCGATGAGGTCGGTTTTGAATATTTTGGCCTCCAAATACGTTATTTTCAGCGCCTTTTCGGCCTGTTTGGTCAACGGAATGTTTCCCAAATTGGTGGTTTTGGTGGCGGTGGTTCGAATGGCATCCTCAATGCTCTTTTTCAATCGCAAGGCATCGATGTCCAACATTTTAATGGTCTGAATGGCCTTGCCCTCGCCCTCACGGATGATACCCAACAACAAGTGTTCGCATCCAATGTAGTCGTGGCCCAAGCGGATGGCTTCTTCCCGGCTGTATTGAATAACCTCCTTAACCCTTTGTGAAAATTTTGCTTCCATTTTTGCTCTGCTTAATTACAAATGTATGGGCTCGAATCGGCATTTAATTCACCAAAAACAAACAAGCCCCAACACTGTATCTTTTGTTGGATATAACACATACCGTACCCATTTTGTTGGACCTCAAATGGCTGACAATTTGGCGCAAGCATCGGGGCATTCCACCTTCAAAAATGTTCACAAGTTTTGTCCGCCAATTTTGAAAAATCTATCTCGATTTGATTTTACTTTGTAGGTCCTATGGACGACAACTCCAACATCAAAAGCACTCGCAGGAAAAGCCAAGTACCCAAAATCATCGGTCCCGATGCCAGCGGTCGCATGCCTCCCAATGCCCGTGAATTGGAGGAAGCCGTACTGGGGGCCATGATGCTGGAGCGCGACAAAATTCACGCGGTTGTAGAGATTTTGACTGAAGCGCACTTTTATGCCCCGGAAAACGGCAAAATATACGGTGCCATCCGCAAGCTCTACACCGAGGGAGGTGCGGTAGATTTGCTCACCGTTGCCAATGAATTGCGCAATGCTGGAGAACTTGATATCATCGGAGGGGCCTATTATTTGGCCAGCCTCACAAGCAAAGTATCGTCCGCAGCCAATTTAGAATATCATGCGCGTATCCTTACGCAAAAATTTGTTCAGCGCGAACTCATCCGCGTGTCGGGAGAGATTTCTTTGGACGCCTACGACGACACCAAAGACTCCTTTGAAATGCTCGATGAGTGTGAACGCAAACTGTACGAGATAAAAAATGCGGGTTTGAAACGCAGTTTTCGCGACATCAATGCCTTGGTACAGCAGGCGCTGAAAGAGTTGGAACAACGACAATCCACCGACAATTCAGGCATTACCGGTGTGGCCACAGGCTTTAGTGACCTTGACCGCATCACCAGTGGCTGGCAACCTTCCGATTTAATTATTTTGGCCGCCCGCCCCGCGATGGGTAAAACGGCCTTCGCCCTGAGTTTGATGCGCAATGCCGCCTTGGATTTTGGCAAGAAAGCGATGATTTTCTCATTGGAGATGGCCGATGTTCAGTTGGTCAATCGCTTGATCAGCGGTGAGGCGGAAATTGAATCGGACAAAATCAAGAAGAGCAATCTCACAGAGCAAGAGTGGCAGCGACTGCACGACAAAACCGTGCATTTGTCCAATGCGGGCATCTACATCGACGATACGCCACAGTTGAGTATTTTCGATCTAACGGCGAAATGTCGTAGAATACATTCCCAGAGCGGTTTGGACTTGGTGGTGGTCGATTACTTACAGTTGTTGCGCCACGAAACCAAAGGACAAGGAAACCGAGAGCAAGAAATCGCATTCATCTCAAGGGCGTTGAAAGGCTTAGCCAAAGAATTGGCCATCCCTGTTATCGCCTTGGCTCAGCTGAGTCGGGAAGTTGAAAAACGCGGCAACAAACGTCCCCAACTGTCAGATTTGCGGGAATCGGGATCTATTGAACAAGATGCGGATATGGTGATGTTCTTGTACCGCGACGAGTATTACCAAAAGATGGGGATGAACGAACCCGGACAGCAAGCGGAAGCGGCACCCGGAAGTGAAATTTCAGGCCTCACCGAAATCATCATCGGTAAAAACCGCCACGGGGAAACGGGTTCTGCTTTTGCCAAGTTTGTAGGACAATTTTCAAAGTTTGTGGATTTGGACCCCCAGGATCGGATGATGCTGGAAAACAAAGGCGGCGATTTCAACTTCTATCAACCGCAGAGCGTTACCGTACAAAGCAAAATGAATAGCAGCAGCCCCTTCGTGGAAGACAACGGCTGGAATTCAGGCTTCACGCCAAATATTTCGGAAGATTTTTAATTTTTTATTTCAAGCAGATGGGGCCGGCAATTGCCGGCCCCTTCTGCTTGTAGTATTTTGTCAAAAAATCAATCTTTTCTCGGCAGCTTCACCGCAAAAACGCGCTCCTTCTTATCCGCCGTGTACCCCTCAAGGGTGATCGCGCCCGACAGCGATTTCAACAAACTCACCGCCCCCTTGGCCGAATATACAGGCTCGTTGTTGATGTGTGTAATCACAAATCCCACAGGAATCCCCGCCTCCTTAAACAACCCCTTGTCAATGGCACTCACCTTCACGCCCGACTTCACCCCCAAAGCCAACTTCTGCTCGCGGGTTACATTGTCCATCTTCATGCCCTGATACGCATCAGACACCTCAGCTTCAGCCACTTCCAACTTGGTTTTACCCTCGGCGTTCAACAAAGTAGCCTCCAACTCCATCTCCGCATTTTTTCTGCGAATGGTGATCATCACCTTGTCGCCAGGACGGTATTTCCCAACCTCTTCTTGCAAGCGCGACGATGAATTGACCTCAATGCCGGCCACCTTCAAAATCACATCGCCCTTCTTGATCCCCGCCTTTTCTCCAGCGCCATTCTCCACCACCTCAGCCACATAAACACCCTTCAAATCTTTTAGCCCCTGCGCATCGGCCAACTCTTGGCTGATTTCTTGGATCGATACACCCAGCAACGCCCTTTGCACCTTGCCATATTTCATGATGTCATTCACCACCTTCTTCACCAAATTCACAGGAACCGCAAATCCATAGCCGGCATAACTTCCCGTTTCTGAAGCGATGGCCGTATTGATACCAATCAATTCCCCAGCCGTATTCACCAACGCCCCACCTGAATTGCCTGGATTGATGGCCGCATCCGTCTGAATGAAGTTCTCAATGGCGTATTTGTTTCCCTTGCTGCGAATCAAATCGATGTTTCGACCCATCGCACTCACAATTCCCAAGGTTACCGTACTATTCAAATTGAATGGATTCCCCACGGCCACGACCCACTGACCCACCTTCACCTCATCGGAATTCCCAAGCTTCAAAAAGGGCAAATCTTTTTCACCGATGCGCAACAAGGCGATGTCGGTATTGGGGTCCGTCCCCACCAGCTCGGCCACGTAAGTTCGTTTGTCGTTCAGCACAACCTCAATCTTTGAAGCGCCTTCAACCACGTGGTTGTTGGTTACAACATATCCATCATCGCTCAAAATCACGCCGGATCCACTGCTTTGTCGGGGACCTTGCTGCTGAAACTCCATGCCCGGACCGCCACGGAAGAATTCAAATGGATCCATGGGCATTTGCTGCTGTCGGGAACCATCGCCCATACCACTGCCGGTAATTGTAGATTTAATGTGCACCACGGCAGGATTGGCAATTTCACTCACGCCCGTAAAATCGAACGCGGGATTGCTGTTCAAACTGGCGTATCGGGCCAACTGTCCAGAAGCATTTTGCTTGGCTTCAATGGAAGCGGCTTGATTAGAGGCCACAACCATGTAACCACCCAAACTGGCAACGCCACCGGCAACACCGGCCAATACGAGGGTCAAAATTTTGTGTTTGTCTAATAACTGTTTCATGTGCGTGCTAGAATCAAAATTTGTACCGAATTTTAACGCAGAACCAACCGAGTTTGTTTAATTTGTAGGACCAAGCGTTTACCTTTTTCGATAAACGCGTATTAAGCGCCCGTGCAATGTACAAAGCCTCCCTGTCAGACCGCAAAATCATTGACCGCATCCGCGAAGGAGACCCGGAAGTGTTGA
>JBANFU010000057.1:0-7626 GCA_037975865.1 Bacteroidota bacterium | reverse complement strand
AAATAAATTTACTTTCCTATGTGTTAGCACAGGGCGGCCTTTCGGCCGCCCTGTGCTATTTTTGTCGGGCCGACATCCAACCAACCCATGCTCGAAACCAGCCGCATACTCCTGAGAGAATTCACAGAAAATGACCTAGAAGGCATGTTTGCGCTGCACAGCGATCCCGATGTCCACATCTATTTAGGCAATCAAACCATCAGCACCCGCGATGAAGCCGCCGCGCTCATTGCCTACATTCAACAGCAATACCGCGATTTTGGAATCGGTCGCTGGGCATGCATAGAAAAAGCCTCTGGCAAATTCATGGGCTGGTGCGGACTTAAATTTGTCACGGAACTGGAAAACAATCAATCGCACTTCCATGATATCGGCTATCGGTTCATCCCGGAATTCTGGAATCAAGGTTACGCCAAAGAAGCGGCCAAACCTTGTGTTGAATACGGTTTCAGCGCCCTAAACCTCAACAAAATCATTGGCACCTGCCATATCAACAACATCGCCTCCCAAAAAGTCCTGCAACACTGCGGCTTGGTTGAAAAAGAACAATTTTATTGGGAAAACCTACCCTGTAGATGGATGGAAATCGCCCGAAACCCACACCCGATATCATGATGCAAAAAATCGCTGACCTCTATTTTGTTGACGGCTGTGGCCGTTGCTCCCTTTATGCCACCCCAGCCTGTAAAGTGCACACTTGGGCTGAAGAATTACAACTTCTGCGCGGCATTATGCTCAACTCAGGACTCACCGAAACCATGAAATGGGGTTGTCCATGTTACGTAAACAAAGACAACAAAAACATCGCCATGATGGTTGCCTTCAAGCATTACGCCAGCATCAACTTCTTCAAAGGCATGCTCATGAGTGACCCACACAACCTGCTGCATGTCTCCGGAGAAAATGCCCAGGCGGCCAAACACTTGAAATTCACGTCGCCGCAACAAGTGATCGATCAGCAATCCATCATCCTTGAATACATCCAAGAGGCCATCAACCTCGAATCAAGCGGGGCTAAAATTGAATTCAAACAGAAATACGAATTAGAACTCCCTCAAGAACTCATCGAGAAATTTGAGCAAGACCCCGCCTTGAAAGAGAAATTCATGGCACTGACTCCCGGTCGTCAACGAGGTTATTACCTACACTTTACCGGTGCAAAGCAATCGGCTACGCGCACTGCCCGCATAGAAAAATGCATACCCAAAATCATGAAAGGTTTGGGATTTCACGACTAGCCCAGAATCTCAGGAGCGCTTGTGATTTTGGCAGAAATGAATCACACCCAGGCCTAGCGCTACGATACCGGCATTGAGAATTAAACTCTCGTATCCGATGACATAATGACCAAACCAAGGACTGCCCTTTTCCCACGCGTGATACCACAGCCGTTCCAAGGCGTTGAATTTGGCGATATCTCTTCCTTGAGACCATACTCCTGAAGCATCGCTCAATTTCAAGAAATATGTCAACAGCGGAGATATCACACACCACATGACTACATACCATCCTCTGGGAGTCCAACGGGTATAGATACCCACGGCAAACAAGGCCAACAAAGGTCCGTAAGTATAGGTCGCCACCATCAAAACGGTATCGATCAAAGAACTCTCGTTAAGCCAATAAAACAACAGAATACAGAAAAACAACGCCACGGCAAATCCCAAATGCAAACCACGGCGTACCCGCATTTTTCTGGACTCATCATACCCCGATTTTTCCTCCCCAAGTCCCAAAAAATCATGGTACACACTGGTTGTCAATGTCGTCAATACACTATCGGCACTGCTAAACGTGGCTGCACTCAATCCCAACACAAACGCAAACGGCACCAACCAGGAAGTACCGAACAGCGATAAGCCACCCAATGCCAACATCGGAAAAATACCATCCGTGCTAGGCTTGCCGTTCAACACCGGTATTTCCAAGGCATATTTTGCCAAGTAAGCATGCAACATCACCCCCAAACTCAGAAAAAACACATTCACCAACAAGACCACAAAGGCCGTGGATATCATGTTCTTTTGGGCGTCTTTCAGTGATTTACAGCTAAGATTCTTTTGCATCATGTTCTGATCTAGGCCGGTCATCGCGATACACATCGCCGCACCGCCCATAAACTGTTTCCAAAAATTCAATTTGCTGTTGCCATCCCAGACAAAAACATCACTCATCTCCGAGTCCATGATGCGTTGCCATGGTGAGACGCCCACCCCCTTTTGCCAAAGCGAAATCCACTCCAGTCCATCGGCTAAGGCCACTACACAAACCAGAACCCCGCCAATCAAAAACACAGTTTGCAGGGCATCTGTTACCACCAATGTCTTGATTCCGCCTTTCATTGTGTAAGCCAAAATCAACACGATGATCACGATGACCGACACAAAAAACGGCACACCCATCGGACCAAATAAATAGGTTTGTAATATGGCGACGGTCAAAAACAACCTCGCTGCACTGCCCAACAATCGAGACAAGACGAAGAAAGACGCGCCAACTCGCTGATGTTCACGCCCCAGTCGTGCGCCCAAATAAGTGTAAATGGAGGTGAGATTTTCACGATAATAGAGTGGCAACAGCACGTACGCAATGACCAAATAGCCCGCCACATAGCCAAAAACAACCTGCATGTAACTCCAGTGCGCCACATTAACGGCCCCCGGCACAGAAATGAATGATACGCCGCTCATACTGTCGCTCAGCATACCCAACGCCACCATCCACCACAGACTCTGTTTGTTACCTACGAAATAGCCATCTTCATTGGCCTTTCTTCCCGTGGCGTAACCCACCGCCAACAACATAATAAAATACAAGGCCAAGGCCAACAAAATCATCGAAGGACTCATGGGGTGGTTTTCTTTTTAGGCAAATTCAACAATTGGCGCAAGGACTCATCATTGTATTGCTGCTCCGGCGCAATTTGCAATGGCAGATACATCAAACTATTCGTTTTTATTTCAAGCTTTCTGAAGGCATCTCCACTGAGTGTGTAAATGCGACCTTCCGTGTCCTTGGCCGCAAAAAAGGAAACCCGAGCTGGGTCGATATGTAGCGCAAACTCCCGCGTCTGTTGCGAACCCAAATTGGCTCCCAGATCCACAGTAAATACCGAAACACAATCGGGTTTTTTCAATCCCATGACCCACTGCGACACATCAATGGGTGCCTGTCCTTGATCCGCAATCACCACATTGATATTCACCACCGAATCCGGCGCTTGTGGCGAGGCCCAAGCGAATCTACCCAAACTGCGTATTTTAAAATCATTGCGAACCATCCCCTTGGGCAAACTGGCTGTCTCTAGGGCCAACGAGGAGGTCTGCTGATACTCTTTTTGCCACAGTTGCTGCTGATACACATCAAAAGCATGATTCTTTTGGGCCTTCAATGCCATCGCCTGTCGGATCAACTTCTCAAACTTCACTTGCTCTCGACTCGCCTTTTTGGGATTACTGGACCACCGTGTTTTGGGCTGTAACAATTCAATCTGCCAAAGGCCTTCCGCACTCCTCAACATCAACATCACCTGACTCCCCGATTGATAAAAATCGATATCCCAAAACTTGTGCAATCGAAAAAATTCGTCCATCACCGCCTTTTTCTCCCACTGTGTTTTGAACGCCAACGGGTAATCACGCAGCGGCTTCAATTCAGGAAAGAGCAATTCGGTTTTGTCGTACAACACCAGCTCAAATACCCCTTTTTCGGTTGCTTCCTTCCCTTGGAATTTCCGGACGCCCACAACGCCCCGACCTCTACGCAATACAAATTGCTGCTCATTTTGCGCTTTATCCCCCACGCGGGCAACATAAAACTCAGAAAACTTCGCGATGGCTTGCTTGCTTTCATCGGGATTCAGCAGATAATTATACCCTTGGGTATTAATCCTTTCCGATAGTCCCACGCGATTCACAGACGTTTGAATTACCGCTGTTTTCCTGCCCGAGTAAAACTGATAGAAATCGATGGCCGCCTTATTTTCATCGGAGAAGTTGTAATCATAATCATAAAAATTGCGCCATTTCCTTTGCTTGGCATCCCATGCGTAGAAGCGGGCATTGAAATTGGGTGCTCCAGCAAATCGAACTTCTATAAAATACCCATCCTTCACCTGTAGCACCTCTCTACCTGAAAACGCTTCGATATCCAACACCAACGGTGCGGAAAGCACATAAGACCTACCTGCGCTATCCAAGGTTAGCGGCGGCGCGTAGGCCAACTGTCGCTGCGCATCATTCATCACTTTCAGCCGCAGTTGATAGCTACCCAACCAATCTTTTCCTTCTGCATTCACCATGCACCCTTTGGGGATCATCACAACAAGGGAGCCATCGGCGGCATACAAACGATCTTCTGAATTGTTCCCCTCAAATTCATACCATCCATCGGCAAAATCATGAAGCAAGGGCTCTGTAATGGGTTTGGGAAAACGCGAACGTCCTTGCAACGCATTCAATGGCAAGGAAACCGCAAAATCATTGTACTTTTCAGACGAAGGATCAGCCGCAATTTCGCCTTGCTCTGCGGCCACCAACACCGGAAAATACGATGCTAAAAACCGTTGCTCTGCGGCCAGTAAATGGGGATCACTACTGAGATAATGCAAAGAAATGGGGTGTATTACACTTTGTTCCTCCGTGGCGCCATTGCGCTTGGTGATTACTCGCTTATTTTCGTAAAACCCAACCTGAATCGACATGTCACCCAACAGGGTAATGTCTTTTTCCATCATCCAAGAAGCATTGTCGACCAATATCAACCGCTTCAATTTCATGAGTGATTTGGCAGACACCGGCAAATGGTACAATCGATCCAGCGACAAACCCAATTCCTCCACGGCTGGCAAATAGGCCTTTACAGCATCCACGGCCAAACTGGCTTCTTTTTGGTTGTAAGGTGCCACCAAACCGATGCGTTTGCAGGCCGTCCATTCTTTAAAAAAGGAATAATCGTCTGGCACCGTCTGAAATACCAGCGTAACCCCAGGAATGAGCGACCAATTTTTATTCATCAACAACGCATCTTCCTTCCCATCGGGCACATACAACACCAAACTGTGCAACCATTCTAATTGCGACAAGTCATCATCCGACAGCACCCCCTGAAATCGCTGCAATACCGCTTCCTCCAAATTATCCAATCTTCCCAGCACTTGCGCCACCCAGGCTACATCCACATCGGCGGCTACGCGGATACGCAAAGTTTGCGCAAAGGCGGAAAGATGCGTTGAAATATAATCGAGATCGGCGGGTGTGGTCACTTCCACATAAAGAGAATAACCTGGAATCGCGGCTTTCGGCTTCACATAGGTGGTTTGTCCGTGCGCGATGGCTGACACCCACATCATGGCCCAAAAAAGTACCCATTGGGGCTTAACCAAAACCGAAAATACAGGATGCCATTGCATCTTTTGTCCTCCGCGATTGGGCGATTGGCCATCAATCAACCAAAGGGCATATACGAAACGATGTTTACTTAAAACCACTTACCAAAAAGTCCACCCATTTTACCCAAAATCCCCAAATCAATGCCCAAAAACTGCATTACACCTTGGGGTGTGGCCGGGTGGCCTCCTTCTTCAAATTTGGCTTTCAATCCCCCCAAAACAAAACCTAAGATATGCACAGCCAAATTCTTTTTGCGCTCTACATCCCAATCAAGACCGTAATAAGACGCGGCACATTGATCTATTAGCACGCGAAAATACTCACTGTTTTGCAGGGCCTCAGCACCGCCCCCCATTAAGGTTTGCAACTCTTTTATCTTGCCTGACATCATCAACGATTGCATATACTGCATCGCTGATTGTACAGTGAGGTCTACATATACTTCTGATTGTGACTCTGTTAATCCCAACGCCAGGCCATGCTGACCGTGAAATTGACCTTTGAACGCATTGATATACTCCTGTAATTTCATCCTTTTGAATTGGGCCAAGTGCGCAAACCACTCAATTTGTGGGTGAGTTCCCCCGTTACGGCGTTCACGATGCCTTGGGGCGATAATTGATCAATACGAACTTTGCCATAGGCATGAATGATGCGGTCATCATCCAACAATAGGCCCACATGAACCACTTTGCCTTCGGCATTGGAAAAATAGGCCAACATCCCCGGACACCGTTGGTCCCATAGACATGTTTGTCCCACCAAAGCTTGTTGATACGCATCCCTGGGCATGGCGATATCCAACACACGACCCACGGCCTGAACCAACCCGCTGCAGTCAATGCCCCAGATAGAGCGACCACCCCACAAATAAGGGGTATTTAAGAAGGCCTTCGCCGCTGCCGCGGCTCCGGCCACCAGGTATTTCCCTGTGCGGTAATAGTATAACCGACCCTCGATAACAATACGATCCCCTGGAAAACGGCTTCCGGGCGACAACCCAATTACATCCCCATCTTCGCCCAAATAATAAGCTCCTTGTTCCCGCACCGTTTGCCAATCTTCGTTTTTATAAGCCCGCCAATCGCCCAAATACAAGGAGGGAATCCATCCCAAATAACCATCGTGATCCACTCTCACATACAACCAATCCCCATCAGAATCCAAAATGGTACAAGTTTCACCAAACAACAACGAACTCACCATCTCGCCCTTGGAATGACTGATCGACCGTAAAGGCGCCCAAGACTGAAGACAGATTCGTTGGTTCATCGTTATAAATGCAATCGCTCTTTGCGATCCAACAATACTTCAACGCTCTCCACGTTGTCGGGATCGGGCACACAACAATCTACCGGACAAACCGCAGCACACTGTGGCTCCTCATGAAAACCGGTGCACTCAGTACACTTATCAGGCACAATAAAATATACCTCCTGAGATACTGGCTCAAATTTTTGGTTAACATCCACCAAACGGCCGTCGGCCATCAAAAACTCTCCGGTCACTTCCGTGCCGTCAGCAATGGCCCACTCCACACCCGCTTCATAGATGGCGTTGTTTGGACATTCGGGCTCGCAAGCCCCGCAGTTTATGCACTCTTCTGTGATGATAATTGCCATAATTCTACCACAAAGTTAATGTCCTTTTGAGTAACTTCGGCCCAAAATTTAACACACAAATCCATGGAAATTGCCATTCTGTCCGACATACACGACAATCTCAAAAACCTGCAAAAAGTTACCGACCAAATCAAGGCACGCGGCATACAAACCGCCATCTGCTGCGGCGATTTTTGCGCCCCCTTCGTCATGAAACAATTGGGTGCTTCTGGTTTGACAGTGCATACCGTTTGGGGCAACAACGATGGCGACAGATTCAAACTCACCCAAATTGCGGCGCAATTCCCCAACATCAAACTCTACGGCGAATATATCGGCGATGAAGATTGCTTATTGGAAATTGATGGCGTTCGATTTGGCGTTACCCATTACCACTTTTACGCCAAAGCCCTAGTAAAAACCGGATGGTATGATGTGGTTTGTTTTGGACATTCCCACAAAGTGCACCGACAAAAATTCGGCAACGCCTTACTCCTCAATCCAGGTGAAGTGGGCGGTATCATGGGTCCTGCAACCTATGCCATTTACGACACCCAACTCCGCGGGTCTGAAATTATCGAAATCGATTAACCCAACGATATCGCAGCCAGCACCGAAGGGTGGGCATGGGTTCG
>JBANFU010000237.1:0-3273 GCA_037975865.1 Bacteroidota bacterium | reverse complement strand
ATCTGATTTTGGCTTTCCCATTACAGGTGCCACGTCTTCGGTTTCGTCGGGTTCAATGTAAGCAACGGTGTCGCCCATCAATTCCACCACTTGCACCCCCTGTTTTGAGTTTCCACTTTGGGATTCGCTCTTATCGGGGCTTGTTTCCTCTGCCTTGATTTTCTCCGAATTCTTCTTTTCGGGCGATGCTTGATGGGATGAATCTTTCACGATGGCGTTGCCTTGCACTTGTCCTATTACCGCAGATTCACCGCAGGACGACAATCCCACACCCAAGACTAACACAAGCAAATAGGCAAAATGCAACAGTTGCTTACTGGGTTGAACGGTGTGATTGAAATCCCCTCGGCCATAGTTACCATCATTTTTCGACTGCTTGGTGCCTTCCGCTCTGGGCGATAATTGCTCCGATTTAAATCTACCGCAAACTTTTTCGGCTCTGGGTTGAGAAAAGTACTGTAGAATTTCTGCATCGCTCATTTGACTGAAATCGATGACGGTTTTCTCGCAGGCCGAACAAAATCTCCCTTGGGCTTCTGGGGTCATCCCCTGCCAATCTTCGTGGCATGGATTCTCAATGGAAATGCGCATTTTTTTCATGGCTTTTTGGTTTTTTTCGGGGCTTAATACGCCAACGATGAAAAAGGTAAACACGGAATGAGATAAAAATGACAAAAACTTCGACAGTCGTAAAAACCCCGAAGCACGAGCCTTGTTACCTTTGCACTATGTCATCTCAAGCAGCGACGAACACCCATTTAGTCCATCTTCAAGCCAACATCCAGGACCTTAGAACCCAGTTGGCCAACCACCCACTTTACAGCAAAATCAATAGCCAGCAAAAGCTCCAATTGTTCATGGAGCATCATGTGTATGCCGTTTGGGATTTCATGTCGCTCCTGAAATATCTCCAACACCACCTCACCTGTACCCAAGCCCCTTGGGTGCCCAAAAGCACGGCTGAATTGCGTTTTTTCATCAACGAAATCGTCTTGGGCGAGGAGAGCGATGAAGATCCAACGGGCGGACATATAAGCCACTTTGAATTGTACAAGCGAGCCATGCAAGAAGCGGGTGCTTCTTATGATAGTATCGACCAAGTCGTTTTGTCTTTGCAACAGGGACTGTCGGTTTCAGCCTCGCTCACGCAGGCGCAAGCGCCTGCTCCCGCCGCGGCCTTCGTGGCAAGCACCTTTGAGATCATCGGTCGCGACCGCTTGCACGAAGTGGCGGCTGCCTTTGCATTCGGTCGTGAAGACCTCATCCCCGATATGTTTTTGGCCATGGTCAAAGAACTCAATGCCAACGACCAACAGTTCAATACCTTCATTTACTACCTGGAAAGACACATCGAACTCGATGGCGATCACCATGCCGGACTTTCCGCCCTGCTGCTGAGCCATGTTTGTGGCGATGATGCGCAGAAATGGTCCGAAGCCACAGCCACCGCACAAGAAGCCCTGCGCGCACGCATTGCTCTTTGGGATGGTATCGCGGCACAATTGTAATCGCTCCGCAAAAAAGCGGCAGAACCCGCGTATTTTTGACCCATGCATGGGGCCAAAGGCACTTTCTTCTTCGGAACTATGGCTATTAAAACAGCCCTATTACCCCTATTCCTTGGCGCAAGCAGCGGCATCGCCCAAAACTTGAGCGACACCCAAATCAACCCCACCATACCGCAATTCACCCCACTTACCTACTACAGCCACCAGTGGAGAAACAGCCTACGCGCACTCAACCACGATTCTGCGGATCTCATCGGACTGCCATTCCCCTACGCAACGCCCACCCTCAAAGGCAATCAACTGTTTCAGGAAATGTATTACTGGGACAGCTATTTTATCAACCGGGGCCTGCTCGCCTATGGCACCCACCCCCAGCGAAGTGGTGAATCCACAGCCGATGAACTAGCGGCCGTACAACAAGCCATTCACAACGTCAGTAACCTCTTGTTTCTGGTGAAAAAACTGGGCTTTGTCCCCAACGCCAACCGATATTCCATGACCAATCGCAGTCAGCCACCACTGTTGGGTGCGATGGTTGCCGATTTGTATCGTGCCACCCGCGATACCGCCTGGTTGCGACAAGCCCTCCCCCTACTGGAAAAAGAACACGATTGGTGGATGCAAGCGCGTTCCCTCGGACTCAGTCAACGAGAACAAACCATTGCCCCAAATGCGCTAGCCTACAATCATTACGGACAAAATGCCTCCAATGCCTTTCTCCTGCGTTTTGGACGATTTCTTTCAGGTAGATTGGATGAAGGCTTCGACTCCTTACTGCGAAGAGAAAACCAAGACAGCCTGTTATTGCCCGCCGAAACGGGAGTTCCTGCCTCAAAACAAGGCAAAGGCATCCTACTGCTTGGACACCTATTGGCCGAGGCAGAAAGTGGCTGGGATTTCACCCCCCGTTTCAATGCGCGATGTCAAAACATGGCCGCCCTCGACCTTAACTGCCTGCTTTACATCACCGAAAACACCCTGTTTGAAGGGTACAAATCCTTGCGCAATCCTCAAAAAGCCAAGTATTGGAAGTCCGTCGCAAAGAATCGTAAAGAATTGATTAACAACCTCTTCTACGACAAACATACTAGATGGTATTGGGATTATGACATCGCAATGGGCAAAATCAGCACCGTCAACAGCGCCGCCCAATTCATGCCCTATTTCGCCAACATCGCACCGCACACTCGCAAGCATGCCAAAGCGCTCTTATCACTGAGCGAATTGTTTATTGGTAGGTATGGCGTTCACCCTTGCCTTCCGGTCTTGGCAGATTCTATCCAACAATCAAAAAACCGAGTTTGGTGGTCCACCCAGTGGAACAGTCCCAATGCTTGGCCTCCCCTTACCCATTTTGTTGCCCAAGGCCTTTTGCACTATTCCGATCAACCATTTCAGAGCAAGACCCAACGCGCCTTGGCCGAAAAACGCCATGCGTTGATCCAAGGATTCCTCCAATCGGTAGAAACCCAATTCATCCTTACGGGTAAATTTTGGGAAAAGTACAACCTTCACACGGGCGCATTGGATGTCACCAACGAATATGCGATGCCCGATTTTTTCGGATGGACCGCCGGTGTTTACGTTGAGTATCATCTTGAGTTTGTGGGACCTTAATCGCAAAGTCTTATTTTCGCAACATGATACACGGGAAAAAAGTGGTTGTGGTGTTACCGGCCTACAATGCCGCACTTACATTGGAACAAACATACCGTGAAATCCCGTTTGATTTGGTAGATGATGTGGTTTTGGTGGATGATGCTGG
>JBANFU010000060.1:0-10684 GCA_037975865.1 Bacteroidota bacterium | reverse complement strand
AAATGTCACCGCCACCACGGCCGTGCTCCGGATGAAACAAACTTCATCCATGAAAAAACAACCGCTACTTCGCCTGTCTTTCCTCTTGCTGGGATTCGCATTCCACAGCCTTTTCGCGCAGCAATCCGAGACCAACAACCCGGCCGCAAACAACACAACTGTTTCGGCTACCAAGAATTCCGCAACACCCCAACCCACGGCGTCGCAAGACGATACCGCCACCGATATTGAATCCATTGAAGCGGCCATGGTTAACGCCGTAAACCTTGGCAAAAGTCGCAGTAATCTCAGCAGCATTGTGGTTGCCATCAAACAGCAAAATCCCTTTGTTGTCCAGAACCTGGGTCGCGACATCCCCTTCCTAACCCAATCTTTGGCCAACGTGATCTCCACTTCAGACGCTGGTAACGGCATTGGCTATTCAGGCATCCGCGTGCGTGGATCCGATGCAACCCGTACCAACATCACCGTGAACGGGGTGCCCATCAACGACGCCGAAAGTCAGGGTACCTTCTGGGTGAACATGCCCGATTTGAGCTCATCCATCGGTAGTTTGTCGCTCACCAAAGGGGCGGGACTCTCAACCCACGGTGCTGGCGCCTTCGGCGCCACCTTGGCCATCGGAACAGAAGGAAATAGCCAAGAGCCCTACTATCAGATCGACCAAAGCCTAGGCAGTTTTGGCACCCTAAAAACCACCCTCAAAGGCGCCCTCAAACCCATCCGATTGTCGAACCAAGAAACCTTGTTCATCTCTGCCCGACTTTCAGAAATCCTCTCCAACGGTTTCGTGGACCGCGCTACTTCCAATTTGGTGGGATACCAAACCGCCATCGCCTATGAGAAAAAGACCCCGAAACCCCGGAAAACGCCCGCAGACAAAGACCATGTACTGGCAAACGATAAACGAGCGAAAATCACCGATTACCACTACACACGGGTGAAATTCCTCGCTTTTGGCGGCAAAGAAACCACCTACCAAGCTTGGTGGGGCGTGCCCATCGAAAAATACAATCTCGGACAATCCTACGATTCTGCCAATTTCGCGGCCCTGCAAAATCACTACCTCCGCAACAGCGGATTTCAAGGCGCCACCTATCGCAACAGCTACGACAGTTCCAACCTGTTCAATGCCAATCCCAATCGGTACAACTATTACACCTACAAAAACGAAGTTGACAACTACCAACAACACCATCAACACCTGTATCTTACCCACAATTACCTTAGCAAACGCCACCAGCGGAAAGAGTGGGCGGCCACCTTATACCATACCTTCGGCACGGGTTATTTCGAGCAGTTTCGCTATGGCGATGCCTTCTCCAAATACAACATCCCCCCCATTCGCATGGCGGGCGATACCAATATCACCGTCCTTCTTTCAGCGTCTGACCTTGTGCGACGTCGTTGGCTGCGCAACAACCTCATAGGGTTGAATTTGCACCATAGCATTGAACAAGATAAAAACAGTTGGTTGTTTGGACTGGGTGCCAACCAATACTACGGAAACCACTTCGGACAGGTAACGCAAATTTTGGCCCTGCCAACACCCGAGCAAAACCCACCACGCGAGTACTACCGAGGCATCGGCAACAAATCCGATGTCAATGCTTTCGTGAAGTTCAATCGTCGCGTGGCCTATGGAAAATACGATAGAACCCGCGGAAGTGTGTTTGCCGACATGCAATTGCGCAAAGTAAATCATGTGGGTAACGGCACCGACAACGACCTCAGAACCATCGATTTCAAGGGCAATTTCTTGTTTTTCAACCCCAAAGCAGGATTCCAGTTGCAGCACGCCTCCTACCATCACCTCTCAGGGTATGTGGGGGTGGCACACCGAGAGCCCGCGCGATCTGATTTCACAGACAATCTAAACGGCGATGTTCCTCGTCCTGAGCGCATGGTAAACGGCGAATTGTCTTACCTGTCCACCTTCCCTGCGCTGCCAACCATCAATGGAAAAAGCAGCGACAACCACATTCGCATTAACGCCTATTACATGCAATACAAAGACCAGTTGGTTCTCACCGGTGCGGTCAACGATGTGGGGACACCTTTGCGCAAAAACGTGGATGTGAGCTTCCGTCGCGGTTTGGAATTTGAGGGACAATACGTGTTATGGCAAAAAGACTACGCGGTGGCCAATCACAGCCATTTTGAGAGGCATTACCTGCATTTGATTGGGAATCTATCGGTAAGTCAGAACATCATCCCCAATTCCAAGGTAACCTGGCAAGATTACGCGACAGGCATTCCTGTGGATACGGTTTACAAAAATGCACCCATTGCGTATTCTCCCAATAGTGTGGCAGCTTTGGGCTTGCAAGGCCAGATCAAAAAGTGGAATGTGTTGTGGCTGAGCAAGTGGGTAGGCCGACAGTTTTTAGACAATACGGGCGATGTATCACGCAGTTTGAACCCCTATAAATTCAGCGAGTTAACCGTGAATTACACGCACAAATTCCGCAGCGGCACTTCGTTGGCGTTCAAGGCCCAATGCATCAATGTGTTTTCTGCTCGATACGTAAGCAATGGCTATACCTGGGGTTACATGTACGGTTCTCGCGACATCACACAGGAGGTCTTCGTCTTCCCACAAGCCCCCCGCAACTTCTTGGTAGGCCTCACTTGGCGATTCTCGAAGGGGTAGGTCCTGGCTATTCGACGCAAATTTGCGTCGAATAGGCCATTTAATCACCGCATTTTTGCGTAGAATAACCAATCTACTCTACGCAAACTGAGCGATGGCTCATTATTCTTTATCGTATTGATCAAAAATCCCACCCTTGAAGGCCGTCCATAAGCAGGCTTTGAGTCCGGCGAGTTTCAATCCATCGTTGGCCCAAGTATTACAGGTATAAAACAAACTGTATTTGCCCTTGGCATCGTAAAAGGCATCGTGGTTGGTAAAAGACGCACCCGCAATCTGTCGAGGCAAACCCATTGAATCTGTTTCAAAACCCTGAGTGATATACCCAACCAATTTTGTATAACTTTCCTTGCTCACACAGATTTTTCTGCACGATTCAGTCTCGCGCAATTTCTGATAAAACGAGACGTGCATCGCCGAGGAACCGAGATAAAATAGGGCCTTACAGGCAGTACTCAACTTCAATTCATCCCATGTTTTTGTCTCCAAATAAAACCCTTTGTCGCCCCAGCCAAACGCCACGTTCACCGCAGTGCTATCGCCCGATTTCGTCTGCGATGGATTCACCCATTCACTCCAATCCTTGTATTGATTTCGATACGGAAGCACCAAGTCCGTGTGCACCCCATTCGTTAGAATATGGATCTCCACCGAATCCTTCTCACACTCTTTAAAGTCCGCATTCACCGGAACCGATGACAATACGAAGGCCACCACAAAGTACAAGGCAATGAATATCATGAAAACGCCGAGAGCCTTTATAAAGCCTTTGGTAACTTTTCGTATTATCATATGAAGTGCCTCTTTTTGCCAAAACCGGAAACTAATCGACTTTTCATTGTAAATCACCTGTTAGGATCTGAACGATGCAAACCGTCTTCAAGGTTTAAAATTTACAGTTACCACCTTCAATTCACCTTCGTCGATGATTTCATCTATGTTTCTGTCGAGAAGAATAACAAAATACAGAGTAGAATTCTTCATCTCGTTGAATGAAAGATTTTTCGTTTGATTGAAATTGACACCTGAAATTTTCCACTCGAGTTCAAGGATGTTTGCCTTTTTTGAAATCAAACCAACACGATGATCATTTTCACTCTCGTACAGCAAATAGTGATGGCCCTTATCCGAAACAAAAAGCGTATCATACTTGCCATTGTATCCTGGAGCCATACCCGAACCCGGCTCAAAATAAGTTGTATTCTCTCTCGACATACCTACCGTCAACACCCCGATATCCTTGCGATTATCCAATACTGCAATTTGTGCCACATAAAACTGCCGCTGATCAGGATTATACCGTTTTCCAAAATACCGAATTGAAAACGGCTTTCTATCAATTTCGATGGTATCCCTCTCCGCACTTACAACATAGAAACTATCCCCCTGAATAAACGTAACATCATTGCTAATGAGGGATTGTCCTTCCACCCGAATTGCGAGTGTCAAAAACAGACCTATGAGTAATGCCCTACAATACAATTTCCGAGTCATCTCCAGATTACATTGAATTCTATCAAGACGTTTAGCGAATCAAATTCAGAGAGTTCCCACCGATGACTACGTAATCATTGGGATCAAAATTGTTTGAACGGCCAGAAGAATCTGTTACTCGACACAATGAAAAAATACCCACTGTTTCTTCTTTATGTATCTTGTTGTACACCTCTTTAAATTCAATATTTTTTGGCAAAGCTGTAATTTCTGCTGTCACGTGGGGTGATCCATTTTCTCCTGTAACGATTACGGGACAATACGCATCTGTCAGGGTTTTAGAGACAATTTCTATGTTCACCTGATTCGCAAAGCTATCAATAAGCGTATTTTTTCGTATATTAAATAGATAGAACTTACCAAATGTGGTTGATGCTTGAATTTTTACAGTATCATTTTTAGTGCGCGTAATTGAACCAAAACAGTTAATCAATTCAAGCTCATTTTGATGATTTCCTGTACATTCATCGATATTACTAACACTTATTTTTCCAATTGAATCAATCGTTATCTGAAAACTTGAATTATCATCGAGTCTCTGTTGAACAGATTGGATAATAAACGTTTTTGGGTTTTTTAATTTATAACCAAAATGAATAGTTTGGTCCGGTTGTAATTCGCCCGCTCTAAATTCTTTGTCTTTTTTCCTGGTGCCAAAAGCGCTCAATGAGAAAAACAAAACTGCCAAAGCACTCGTTTTCAGTATTTTCTTCATTGAACGAATCTAAATGAATAACTGTAGAGAATGCCGTAAAGCCGTTTATTTTTCGACGAAATTCAATTCCGGTTTTACGCTGGATCAAACTTAATCATCCATTCGATGCCAAATTTGTCGCGAAACATCGCAAAACAACTGCCATCCGGACTATCCATCATTGGCATTTCCACCTGACCGCCTGCCGACAAAGCCTCAAATAACCCATGGGCTTCATCCTTGCTTTCGGCAAGAACCGAAATCTTGCTTCGATTTTCGTTTTCATCCACCGTGCCCATAAAAGAGGGGATATCGTTCGCATACAATGTGGCCTGTCCAATCGGCAAGGCAATCAACATAATCTTCTCATACTCAGCCTCTGGAATCGGGAAATGCTCCCCAGCGATGTCGCCAAAACGTGTAATCTTCGAAAACTCTCCGCCAAAAACAGCCTTGTAAAAATTGAATGCCTCTTCAGCATTCCCATTAAAATTAATATGTGGATGTATACTCGCCATAACCTAGGTTCTTAATGAATTATTGGTTCTTGTAAAGCATGGAATTTTTCATCACCATCGGAATGGTCAATCCATCAGGCAGTTTCTCATTTTTCTTGATATACACTTTCCCCTGTAGTTCCTGGTTGATTTTCGCCTCGATCACCCAACCCGTTGCTTTGTCTAAAACGATTTCAGATTTCATCGCGCCAGACAAATCGTACCGCGTAGGCATACCCCTGATCGGTAAATAAGTATCGGTAGTTGTGATAATTGACTCCCCCACAATCACATGGCTTTTGGCATTGATTTCTGATAGTGTGTAGGTCGACATCACATCTGCCGTCATTCCCGCACCTGAACCCAACTTCGTTTTAATTTCCCAATTTTCTCCTTTGGCCACTGGTTTGCTTGGATATATCGCCGAGAGTGACTCAAAACTGGCCTTAAACGCTTCCTCTCCAAACGATTTTAAAAATTGCTCCTTTAACTGCGCCAATTGCTCCGCAGGAAGCTCTGTGAAATGACTTAACACGTCTTCTATCAACGGCTCGATGTTCTTTACATCTGTTATCTGTCCGATTTTCGTCATGGTGATTTGAAATGGCTTATTCACCATTTCTCCCAACATCGCAGAAAATGCATCACCCTTGTCCTTTTTCTCAGAATCAAATTTGACGGAACCCTGAGGAAGCGCCATCGCCATTGACAAACTTTTGTATTGAACATCCATCTGATAATCCTTTTCACCGACCGACTTCACCAGGTAGGTCAATCTTCCACCCAAGGTGACATCAATGTTGATTTTCTGACCGCTTATTTCCTGAATTACAAGGGCTTTTGACTGCATGAGCTGCGGATATACCTTCCCCAATTCCAAGTTCAACTTTAATTCAACCGACTGTCCAAAAGCCGATCGCAGGCACATCAATGCCAGCAATGTGTAAATAATTCTTCTTGCCATTGAATTGATAAAGGTACAATTCTTTCCCGCAAAGCCAATCAAACAAGCGCTTCAAATACCTATCAGGAAACACTTTAACCCGTGATCCGTATTTTGCTCATTTTTCTATCCTACATTATTTAATTTCAATAGATTCTCCTAAAAATTTCGGCTCTTTGTGAATCATCAAATCTAGGAAAACTTTCACACGAGCAAACTTTTCCCTAATATTTGTCTTGAATCCATTGTACACATCAACGTCTGTTGCATTGTATCCAATCGCTTGAAGATTCATATTCATTGCAATAAATACTGCTCTTCTGTTGTGAAAATCTTGCGATATTATGGTGAAATTACTTTGTCCGAAGATTTTACTCATTCGAATAATTGAATCATAAGTCCTAAAACCAGCATAGTCCAAGAATATTTTCTCTTCAGGGATTCCACGCATCAATAATTCCATTTTCATGTCTTGCGGTTCATTATAACTCATCTTTCGATTGTCTCCACTAATAACGATGAATTCTATTTTCTTGGCATTATACAAATCAACTGTAGCTTGAATCCTATTTTCAAAGTATTGATTTAATTCTCCAGATCTCAGGTATTTTGAGGTCCCCAAAAGTAGGCCAACCTTATTCTTTGGAATACTATTAACATCCTTATAGACTAAATCCTGAGTAACTTTTTCTATCCTGCGATTCGCAATCCAAGTAACCAATGATATTAGAATCAATCCCAAAAGCAAAAACCACTTGATTTTCTTCATAATGCTTGTTAGTAAAATTTATATGATACACAACGTTTTAGGGCTTCGCAAATGCGGGGATTTTAAGCACTAAACTTGATTAAATGCACTAAGCTTGAATTTAGCACTTCACTTCCATAGTAGCACGAACCCCCCGCTTTTGTAAGGCCTGTGTTGTAGCCAGTTTATTTTCTGATGAAAATATATGAAAATCCGTCCGCTCCTGTTTCATTGAGCGTTAATTTATTGCCTTCAATGGTGTAATAATAGTCCAGTACCCCTGATGACGAGAAGTTTATTTTATATTTCGGAAAACGATCATTGGGTTCTATTTTAAATCGCAGCCTTTCAACTTTTTTTGAACCTTCGTATACTTCATAGACACCCTTTTCGCTAAACTCTACCCAACTATCATCATTAAACGTTGTGCTACCTCCACCGCCTGAAATACCTCCAGAATCATATGAATATGCCCATTGACCGAAAATCAATTTTGAATCTTCGTCAGGTGTTGATATTTTCTTACATCCAAACATGAATATTACCGCTGGAATGAGAAAAAATAAAATTGAACTTCTTGTTTTCATATTATATCGTTTTTAAAGAGTACGCATTTTGGTGTACGTCCTCGAATATTAGAAAGTCAACTAAATTTACAATTTGTCGTCGTCACGGATTGCCAAACGCCTTCAATTTTTTTAAATAAATAAATACAACCATGGCCACATAAACCACCACAGCTTACCCACATACTCATTAACGCATACTCATTTTTGCTATCATATATGGGTCTACTGAATCTATAAATTACTTTTTCTTGTCTCGGTTTTTTTTCGTGTTCTTCTTGCTTGCTGATTTGTCTATCCGTCTCCCTTTTCTGCTTTTTCTTACTCCATTTTCTCTCCGTGTGAACAACAAAATTGCTTAATAAGATACCATTGCTGTTTTCTACACAGTTTGCTAAATCAAGGGCTTTACAATCCCAAGTCAATTTTAATGTGTCAGTTTCAGACTTATTAATAAGTTCGTTAACTATTTCAATTGAAATAAATTCTGACAAATCCATTATTACACGAGGCTTATGATCTGTTCCAATTGTCAGTCGGTAAGATTCTGAACGCAAATAATATTTTGTAAATGAGGTGTCAACAAACACCTTGTAGGCTGAGTTCAAAAACTGCTCTTTCGTCTGTCCAAAACATTTTAATGATGAGATAAATAGTATTATCGGAATCAGATGTTTCATTGGTCTGTCGTAAAATAGCTGATCACTAGGTCACATGCGAAAGTATGCAATTTATCCGTTATTCCACTTTTACTTGTAACTGACTGATTAAAAAGGACTAACGGAATAGAAAAACTGCGCATTGGTGATTGTAAAATTATTCACACAGATTGCGTGAATCACCAATTAATTTCTAATTATTTGCGCAAGTGCTTATCAGAAAACACTTTCCAACTCCGGAAGCAAGTATCAGCCAACGGCATCTCGATGCTCCAGTTGGGTTGGTTGTTTGCACTCAGTTTGATTTACATCTTACAGTCTTGTTTTGTATTTTTTTTCAAATAGTCAAGTTTGATGCTGTCAGGAATGTTCTTATTAAGTTCATTAATTAATTTTTCAATTTGCTCGTGGTAATAGTGGTGTAGAGAAATTTCCATGTTAACGGAATCCATGGTTGCCGAAATCAAATACTCATCTCCACTGGTAGCCATTACACAAGTGTTATAATAGCGGCTATCTAAACTGTCAAGTCGTATTTTCTTTATCCGTTCTATTGCGTTCAAATCGAGTTTCCTTGTAAACAATATTGAGTCTTTGTCTGAATACAAAAATGACTTAAGAATGGTCAAAGTGTTTGCCGTCAATTTATAGGTCGTTTTACCATTAAAGATTTGTTCCGCGTGATTATATGCGGATATCGAAATTGAAAAGTTTGAATTACCACTGATCCTTTCGTTAGATATTGCATTTCGGCAACACGAGAAAAAACCACAAGTCAAAAAGAAAATTGTCAAGGAAAATATTGTTTTCATTGATATTATTTTTAGATTATATACGAAAGTACGAAACTTCGTCCATTGTAAATTTTCAAATACAACTCAATGATTTATAAGGACAAACGCATTATAAATCAGCGCATAAGTGATTGTGAATTATTCACACTGATTGCGTCAATCACTACAGAATTTTATACTATTAACGCAAATGCTTCGCCGCAAACACTTTCCAACTCCGTAAACAAGTATCAGCCAATGGCATCTTGATGCTCCAGTTGGGTTGGTTGTTTGGCTGAGGTTTGATCACCGGAACCATCGGTTTGGTCACGCCCGTCTGAATTCGATCGCGGTACTGAAATTCTAAAATTTTCTCAGCGGTCTTCTGCGCGATGAACCGACGAATGTGCGCATCCACATGCTCCGTAGGATACCACTGATCCGTGTAATGATGTCCACTCGCCCAATCAAAATTCATGAACTCCGGCGTGGATTGCAAGCCACACTCGGGGTGACAGTACTCGCCATTCCCCGCCGTGTCTCCCAAATATTCCGCCACACGCCAGCCAAAATAAGCCCGCTGAACATCCACGTAACCCACCTTGAAATTGCCATTTTTATATCGCTCCGACCATCCCTCAAAACGCTTGCGCAAGAAATCCATGTTCTCATCCATCAGTAAGGTCAGCTCCTTGCCAAACAAGCGATTGGCATGGTCAAAATTGGGCATCAACAACACAAAAACCACATTCACCTCTTCCCTTTTGCATTTCTCTACGATGGCATCCAACGCCTTCACCCGGGGATTCTCCTCATCCAACAAAAATGCAAATTCCTTCAAATATGCCTCCGCCATAGGCATCACCCGCGCCAAATCCGCCTCGCCCGATACCGGCGCAAACTGTCGCTGCAAATCCCGCAACCACCACTTCACCGTGTTGTGATAAAACCACGCCTCACCCGTTACCTGCAAACCAGGTCCTCCATGGGTTGACCCATAATGCTGTCCAGCACCCCCCTGTAAACGCAAATCTTTTGTCCTAAACCACTGCGTCTTCGCCCGCTCCATCTCCCTCGAATCCCGGTTGTCATAATGATGCAAACTCACATACACCCGATTCAACAAAGCCGTTCGATGCGTGTAAAATATCGCCTCCTGCTGGTTGCTCGCCTCATTGCCATTGAACATCGCGCTCGGACCAAAACTCCGCATATTCACCGTGATCACCACCGTTTTGCGTGATGGCTTCCCGTCATTCAACTTATACCAATGGTCCTTGCTCACCCCGTACTTCAACGATCCCAAAGCCGTTTTCTCACCGCCCGCATCCAAATCGCCACGGTTGAACTCCTCGAAACCCGGTGCCCGCAAAGCCCAATGCTCCGGCATCAACCCCAACATCTGCGAAAACAACCCCACATGATACCCGTCGTGCGATACCCCCCTCACCCGATTCTGAGGCAAATACATCTGCAAAAATTCGCTCACACTGTACCCAAACGTATCGGTCCACGGGTTAAAACTCGTATTCGAACTCTCCCCCAAATACACCACATCGCCATGCAAAAACGCCGAATCCAACTTCTCCGCCATGGGCGAAAATTTCGCGCGCTCCTGCTGATACAAGCCCGAACTCACATACCAGAAATTGGCCGC
>JBANFU010000170.1:0-6352 GCA_037975865.1 Bacteroidota bacterium | reverse complement strand
ACCACATTTGTTGCCTTTACCGGAGCCACAAAACTGGCCCAAATGAGTATCTTAGACAGTATTCAAAAGAAGCTATTCGTCAGATATTCATGGATTTATAAAGAGTCTATGAGTCATCTGAATGACCAGTACAGCCCTGATGAACTTTCCATCAAGGGTCGTAAATTTTTGGACATTGTAACTTTTCAAAAATCATTCTCAAAACTGTTGGCGGATTTCACAAAAAGTGCTTTGCAAATTGTAGTGGGTATCCTGTTGCTCACGGTGTATCACCCGGTTTTCTTGTTGGTAGGCATCGGAATCACGCTGGCCATTTTCATTGGTTTTCGTTTGACATGGAAGTCGGGATTTGAGACCGCCCGCCATGAGAGCAACATGAAATTTCGCACTTACGAGAGCATCCTTGCACTGGCACAGACCCAAAAAGACCAAGAATTGGAACGAATCCAATTGGAAAATTTCCATACCTCTGTAGACGGCTATGTGAAATATCGAGAGGAACATTTTAAAGTACTGTACCGACAAGCCAAGTTTGGAATTTTCACCAAAACCATGCTTACCGCCATCATGTTGATTGTGGGAAGTTATCTGTTGGTCAACAATAAAATCAGTTTAGGGCAATTCTTGGCTTCTGAAATTTTGATAATTACCCTTCTCGATGCGACTGAAAAGTTAATTCTCTCGGTGGAAAACATCTACGATAGCGGCACTGCTTTGGAAAAACTCAATGCCATCGATGCCAGCAAAAAATGGGAGGCTACAGTATGAAATTGAATAGTAAGAAAATACCGCAATATTGGTTGAAAGACAGTGTTTGGGTTGGTAGATCCATGGTCATTCGATTGAGAATTCTGTTGGCCATCGTTTTGTTGGGATTGTTCTTGCCTTGGCGACAAAATATACAAGCTACGGGCAAGGTGATTACCTTACTTCCCGATCAACGACCCCAAGAAGTACAAACAAACATTGCAGGCCGGGTGAGCGTATGGAAAATCAAGGAAGGCGATTTCATCAAACGCGGAGACACGGTCGTGGTACTCACTGAAATAAAAACGGAGTATCTCGACCCCAAACTGTTGGATCAAACGGAGTTGCAGATTACGGCCAAAGAGAAATCTGTTCTGAGTTACACCAGTAAAATTGATGCGATCAATGACCAGATTAATCAACTTGAAAATAACCGTGATTTGTCGCAGTCCAAAGCACTCAACAAAATAGAGCAAGAACAATTCAAGCTCAAAGAAGTACAGGCCGACCTCAGTGCGGCGGTGATCGCATTGAACATCGCCAAAAAACAGTACGAACGCGACAGTGCTTTGGCCGTTGAAGTGCTGCGGAGTCCGCTAGAGGTAGAAAACCGGCGACTTAAATACCAGGATGCCATCGCCAAGAAAATCGGATTGGAGGCCAAGGTGAGAAGTGCGCTAAACGCAGTAGAAACAGCCAAAATCGAATACAAGAATGTACGTTCGGAATATGGTGAGAAGTTGGCAAAAGCGGAAAGTGATCGTTTCTCCGCCATTTCATCACAGTTGGAAACAGAGGCCGAGGTGAGCAAACTGAGGAACAACTACAACAACTACAACATTCGAAATGGGTTTTATGTAATTACCGCACCCCAGGATGGTTATGTTTCGAAAACCAACATTCGCGGCATTGGAGAGACCGTGAAAGAAGGACAAGCCGTTTGCACCATTGTACCTGATGGCGCCTCGTTGGCGGTGGAATTAAAACTTTCACCCAACGACATGCCTTTGGTGGATGTTGGTGAACAGGTAAATTTCGTGTTTGATGGATGGCCCACCATCGTATTTAGCGGTTGGCCTGCCGCAAGTTTTGGAACATTCCAAGGGAAAGTCTATGGGGTAGATAACATGATGGATACTGACGGTAAATATCGCGTTTTGGTGAAAGCGGATACCCGACAAAAGCCGTGGCCTTTGGCACTGAAAATTGGTGTGGGCGCCCGCGGGTACATGCTATTGAAAACAGTCCCTATTTGGTATGAGTTGTGGCGGGTTTTGAATGGATTCCCCGCTGATTTTTACAAGCCAGAACCAGCAGAAAACGCCAAAGAAAAATGAGAGTCTTGATGATTGCTATCCTTCGGTTAAAACGAAAAGACCTTGTGTTGCGTGGATTCATTTGGATGACCGTGATTACACTATTTTCGGCGCAAGTGGAAGCCAAGCCAAACTCAGGCAATGGCGTGACACATCCCATACTTTTGGGCACAACAGCGCCAACTGATACTGTCACAACTGCTTTACAGCCCCTGCCCTTTTCAACGGTTCTGCAATGGGTGTTACAGAATCATCCGGTATTAAAACAGGCGAACAATTACACACCCATCGCTAAGGCCCAATTGTTGATTGCCCGCGGTGCATTTGACCCTTCTGTTTCGCTCTACAGCACGCAAAAAAATGAAAGCGGCAAACTGTATCGTAACCAAAATGTGGACCTCGCCATTCCCAATTATTTTGGGGGCGGTATCTCTATTGACAACCCACTCACACAGTCGGGGTCAACCACTTTGGGGTCCTTGGGTATCAGCGCGGAACTTCCATTGCTCAAGGGGCTGATTACCGATTATCGTAGAACGGCCTTGGGAAAAGCCAAAATCAATGTAGAAATGAGTCTTGCCGAGCGCGACCAATGGATCAACGATTTGATCAGAGACGTTTTCACGGAGTACGCTCAGTGGTTATTGGCATATGAATCGGCGAAGCAAATTCAAGGTGTTTTGCGTTTGGCAACGGAACGACAAAAGGGACTCAGGACTTTATTTTACTCGGGCGCAGGCACCAGTGTTGACACCATGGAGACTTTTGTTCAATGGCAGCAATACAAAGCAAAATATGACCTTTCTGTTTGGAAACAAGAAAAACAGCGATTGATGGTGAGCATGTACTTGTGGGATAACGATGGAAATCCCTTAGAGCCGCTGCCCTCCGTATACCCTACTGCCGATGGCCTTTCGTGGATAGACAGTATGGTGAGCGAAGCCAATTCCTACACCAGCAATCCCAACAACGAAACGATGCTACAGCCAGCGTTAAGGATGAGTGTGCTGAAGGTGGCTTCGAAACAGTTGGAGTTCAATTTAGCCAAGAACAATATGCTGCCCAGTTTGAATCTGCAATATGGGTACAGTCAACCGAACGCCGCGTGGCGATATACCCCAAACACAGCAACCCAGTATACGGGATTTGGATTGGGTTTTCAATCTACTTTATTCCTGAAACAACAACGCGGTCAATACAAAGAAATGCAACTGGGCTTGATCAATGCCCAATTGGAGGTTGACAACAAAACAAGAAACTACTCGTTGAAATCCAGGGCGTTGTTGCAGGAATACGCCATTCAACAAGGACAATTTGAGCAATGGACGTCTATTGGCAAAAACCAGCAGCGGCTGTACGACATGGAGGCCAAGCGATTGGAGGCTGGCGATGTGAATTTTTTTGTATTGAACTCACGCGAAATGCGCTTGCTGGATTTGAATTTACTGGCCCTAGAATACAAATTACAGTACCAACTATCGGGAATCAATTATCTGCACTATTTGGGCTGGTTGTCGCGCAGTTAACCTACCCGTTCCCTCGTTGTTAAATTGTGGATAATCATCCACCTATTTCCGCCGTTTGGGTGGGTTTAATGGGTATTTTTACGAATCAATTAACAACAAAGTCAAATGACGGAAGATTTAAGTAGAGCGAATTACGACGCCGACAATATTCAAGTTTTAGAAGGATTAGAAGCAGTAAGAAAAAGACCCGCGATGTACATTGGTGACATCGGTGTGAAGGGTCTCCACCATTTGGTATATGAGGTTGTCGATAACAGTATCGATGAAGCTTTGGCAGGCCATTGTAAGAACATCCATGTAACCATCCTGCCCGGAAACGCCATTCGCGTTGAGGATGATGGTCGGGGTATCCCTACAGGCATGCACACAAAGGAAAATCGCAGCGCCTTGGAAGTGGTTATGACCGTGCTTCACGCCGGTGGTAAATTCGACAAAGACACCTATAAAGTATCCGGGGGATTGCATGGTGTGGGTGTGAGTTGTGTAAACGCGCTTTCTACTGACTTAAAAGTAACGGTTTACCGCGAAGGCAAGATTTTCCAACAGGAATACCAAATTGGTAAACCGATGTATTCTGTGAAAGAGATCGGCACATCAGACCGTCGTGGAACTGTGGTTGAATTTCAACCAGATGCCAGCATATTTCAGGTTACCGAATACAACTTCGAAACATTGCAAAACCGTTTGCGTGAATTGGCTTACTTGAACAAAGGAATCCATCTCACGTTGATAGATGAGAGAGAAGCGCTCGAAGATGGAACATTCCGCAAAGGGGATTATTTTTCTGAGGGTGGTTTGAAGGAGTTTGTTACGTTCATCGATGGCACCAGGGAGAAATTGATTCCTTTCCCCGTTTATGCCGAGAGCGATAAGCATGGCATTCCCGTGGAAATTGCTTTTCAATACAATACGGGCTATGCGGAGAATTTGCATTCCTATGTAAACAATATCAACACCATTGAAGGGGGTACTCACGTTGCCGGATTCCGCCGGGCTTTGACACGCACATTGAAAGCCTACGCCGAGCGCATGAAGTTGTTGGAAAAAGTGAAAATCGAAATCTCAGGAGACGATTTCCGCGAGGGACTTACCGGCGTGATTTCCGTAAAAGTACAGGAGCCTCAATTTGAAGGACAGACAAAAACCAAGTTGGGAAACAACGAGGTAATGGGTGCTGTTGATATGACCGTTGGGGAAATGCTCGACAACTATTTGGAGGAAAACCCCAAGGAGGCTCGTGTGATCGTTGACAAAGTGATTGTTGCGGCACAAGCCCGTGCAGCGGCCCGCAAAGCGCGTGAAATGGTACAACGCAAAGGCGCCATGAGCGGCATGGGGCTACCCGGAAAGCTCAGCGATTGTTCAAAAACAGATCCAGCCATTTGTGAGATATTTTTGGTAGAGGGAGATTCAGCAGGAGGAACAGCAAAACAAGGTAGAGACCGTGAGTTTCAGGCCATTTTGCCCTTGCGTGGTAAGATTTTGAACGTAGAGAAAGCGTTGGAGCACAAAATCTACGACAATGAAGAAGTCCGCAACATGTTTACGGCGATGGGAGTTCACATTGGCACCAACGAAGAAGGTGAAAAAGAATTGATGTTGAACAACCTCAGATATCACAAAATTGTGATTATGACGGATGCGGACGTGGATGGTTCACACATTAGAACCTTGATTTTGACCTTATTCTTCCGTCACATGAAAAAACTCATCGAAAATGGTCACTTGTACATAGCCACACCGCCATTGTACCAAGTTAAAAAAGGCAAAGAAAGTCGCTACTGTTGGGATGATGCAGGTCGCGATGCCGCCATCAAAGAATTGGCCAAAGGTGGAAACGAAGACAGCGTAGGTGTTCAACGATACAAAGGTTTGGGAGAAATGAATGCGGAGCAGCTCTGGGAAACCACCATGGATCCAGCACGCAGAACCCTCAAGCGCGTGGAACTCGACAGTGCTGCGGAAGCAGATCGTATTTTCAGCATGTTGATGGGCGATGATGTACCTCCCCGCCGGGAATTCATCGAAGCCAATGCGAAATACGCGAAGATCGACGCCTAATTCAATTACAAAACACTTATTGGAAGCGGATGGCTCTGGAAGGGGTCATCCGCTTTATCCATTGTACGGGTAGGATTGCCGCGAAAACGCTGGCCAGAATGATCCCGAGATTTACCAGTAGAATGGATATTAAATCAAGGTCCACCATTACATATTTCACAAAGTAAACCTCTTGGTTGAGTGTGAGGAAGTGTGTTTTATCTTGAATCAAACACAAGGTGATGGCGATAATATTTCCCAAAACTACGCCGATGGTGACAATGTAGGCAGACTGCCACAAGAAAATTCGTTGGATCTGGGCAATACTACCACCCATGGCTTGAGCAATACCAACAAATGAGGTCTTTTCAACCATCAAGATCAATAGGATGGTCGACATCGCGATGATAGCCACCAAGGCCATCAACGAAAGGATCACCCACACATTGGTGTTTAGGATAGCCAACCAATCGTAGATCTGTCGATGAAACTGCCGAGAATCGGAAATCCGCAACATGCCCGCGGGCAATTGCATCGATATGGTGAGGGGATCGATGTCGCCCTGATTAGCCTCCCACAATTCAATTTGGGTAAATCCGGGCTTGACATCCAGGTATTTCTGCACCAGCGACAAATCGGTATAGATGACTTGATTGTCGATCTGTTCTATCCCCGTCTCAAACAACCCTGCAATAAGCGGCCGCGCTGCGCGCGGCCTCCCCC
>JBANFU010000153.1:0-9400 GCA_037975865.1 Bacteroidota bacterium | reverse complement strand
CCGCATTTCAGGGAATCTGTGTACTTTTGTCGCATGCTTTCTTCGCAGAATTTTTTTACCGTTGACATTCACACCCACATCATCCCTGAAAACCTGCCCAAGTGGAAGGAGAAATTTGGCTATGGTGAGTTTGTGCAGTTGGAACACCACAAGCCCTGCTGCGCGCGCATGATGATGGATGATGCCTTCTTCCGCGAAATCGAAAGTAACTGCTGGGATCCCGAACAACGATTGAAAGAATGCGGTCATCACCACGTGGATGTGCAAGTCATTAGCACCATACCGGTGATGTTTAGCTACTGGGCAGAGCCCAAAGATGGGTTGGAAATTGCGATGTACCTGAACGATCACATCGCCGATGTTTGTCATCGCTACCCCACCCGATTTGTGGGATTGGGCACGTTGCCGATGCAACACACCGACCTTGCCATCCAGGAATTGAGGCGTTGTAAGGCTATCGGACTCAAGGGCATCCAAATTGGTTCACACGTGAATCACATGAACTTGAACGACCCCTCCTTGTTCCCCATTTTTGAGGCGATGCAAGAATTGGATATGGCGCTGTTTGTGCATCCTTGGTGGTACTCTGCCAACAAAAAAATGCAACATTATTGGTTGCCTTGGTTGGTAGGAATGCCCATGGAAACATCACTGGCGATTTGTTCGATGATTTTCGGGGGGATTTTTGAGCGATTGCCCCGCTTGCGTGTGGCGTTTGCCCACGGCGGCGGCGCGTTCCCTGCAACCATCGGTAGAATTGAACACGGATGGCAAGCCCGTCCGGATTTGGTGGCGGTCGACAACATTCACAACCCAAAAAAGTACTTGGGGCAATTTTGGCTCGACAGCCTGGTTCACGATCCCAAAATGTTGGAAGTGGTGGTGGATTTGGTGGGACCGAACAGAATCACATTGGGCACAGACTATCCCTTTCCGCTGGGAGAAGACAACCCTGGGGAACTGATCCGATTGTCGCAATACTCAGACGACATCAAAGCCATGATGCTGGGCACTTCGGCCTTGGAATGGTTGAACATGCCGTTGGCACACTTTAAGAGGTAACGCGGTCAATCGCACGATCAATCGCCTCGAAATCGTACCCCTTTCCCACCAGGTATCGCTTGAGTTTAAACACCCGCTCAAGCTGAGAGTTCCCCTTGATCAGGGGCCACTTTTTTTCCGCCAAGGTATCCAAGGTTTTAAGGTAATCTTCCAAACCCAAGGAGGCCAGCGCCTGTTGTATGAGTTTTTCTCCAACGCCTTCGCGCTTGAGACCCTGCTTGATTTTGGCTTTGCCCCAACCCTTAATTTTAAATTTGCCACGGGCATAGGCCATCGCAAATCGTTCCTCATTGAGAAAGTTTGATTGCATGAGTTCCACCAAAAGCACATCGGCATCCAAAGAATTCAGACCATATCCCAACAATTTGCGCTTCACTTGTTGGTGACTGCGTTCCTGGTAGGCACAGAATTTTTCAATTTTGGGTCTGGCCTGAGAAGGTGTCAATGTCTTTTTAAATGCCTGTTGCTCCATGCTCGTTTACAAAAATCATCCGTTTTCCAATCCCAATTGTAAAAAATCTAAGGGCGATATCGCAGAAATTCCACAATGTTTGAAATCGGCTACATTTCGGGTGATTATCATATCGCACTCCGATTTTGCCATCGCAACCTGCAAGGCATCTTCAAAGTCTCTCATCCCCATAAACAACGCATCAGAGCATGCATTTGGGGCGGAGCCCACACAGGGAATAGAGACGCAAAATTCTCGCAGTAACAACATGGTTTGATCATGGGAAAATTCCTTGCGGATGAGATAATAAACTGTACCTAACGTGAGTGAGCTAATTCTGAAATCATAGGTGCGCTTGCGCGCCAAATAAACTATCTCCTTGGCCGCTGAATAATGATCAGGACGTTGTAATAAAAAGTCGAGTACAACATTGGTGTCAATTAATATCGCCATGATGAAAACCTATGAATGTTTTTTCAAACGCTCCTGATAGACCAATTCCTGGATTTGGGCATCGGAAAGGGTCGCATACCCAGATATCAATCCCCCAAATTTGACGATGAATTCGTCCGCATCACTGTTGGATGGGGTTGGTGGCGCGGTATTACGATTCGACAGTTGTTGCGCGAAGAACTGCTCTACCACAGCTGATAGCGACTGCCCATCCACCGACACCCGCCGCTTCATACGGTCAACAAGATCGGCATCGACCAACAAGGTCAGCTTCTTTTTCATACGTACAAATATATTCATTTTTTCTACGTACGTTTCTGCTTTTGTTATCATCGCTTCAAAATTCTCCCAGAAATACAATGATTCCATAACCACCGGTAAAGAATGCCAAACCCAAAAAATCTTTGGGAATTTTCGCCATTGTCTGTCAGATCGTAACCCATTGACACCCAAAATCCGTTCATTCACTCTATCCATATGACAAAATTTCAGTTCCTTCAATTTGGTACATCGATTGCCAAAGCCATCGCATGAGAACAGGACAGATTTCAGTTCAATCGGAGAACATTTTCCCCATCATCAAAAAATTCCTGTACACCGATCAGGAAATTTTCCTTCGTGAATTGGTGAGCAACGCGGTGGACGCCACCAAAAAACTCAGCACACTTTCACGCGTGGGCGAGTTTGAAGACCCTATCGACAACTGCAAAGTAGAAATCAGTTTCGATGAAAAAGCGAAAACCTTGACCATTTCTGATTCCGGCATCGGAATGACCGAAGAGGAAGTGGAAAAATACATCACCCAATTGGCTTTCTCTGGCGCCCGTGAATTTGCCGAGCAGTGGAAGGATAAAGATCCCGATCAAATGATTGGTCACTTCGGTTTGGGATTCTACTCGGCCTTCATGGTTTCCAAAATGGTGACGATCGAGACGAAATCCTACCAAAAAGGTGCTCAAGCCGTTCATTGGGAATGCGACGGTGCCACCAGCTACAACATCGGCAAAGGCAAACGCAAAAAACGCGGAACGGATGTGATTTTGCATCTGACCGACGAAGATGCGGAGACTTATTTGTCGAAGTGGAAATTGCGCGAGTTGCTCCGCAAATACTGTCGCTTCCTCCCCGTGCCTATCGCCTTTGACGGGGAAGACATCAACAATACCCAGCCCATCTGGACAAAAAAACCCAGTGAATTGGAGTCGGAGGACTACAAAAAGTTCTTCGAAGAATTATACCCAGCCCAAGAGGCGCCTTTGTTTAACATCCACATCAATACCGACTATCCTTTCAACCTCACCGGCGTCTTGTACTTCCCGAAAGTGAATGAGGCGATCGACAACCGACAAAACCGCGTTCAATTGTACTGCAACCAGGTGTTTGTTACCGAGGATGTGAAAGACGTATTGCCCGAATATTTGGTGTTGTTGAAGGGGGTTATTGACTCGCCCGACATTCCATTGAACGTATCGCGCAGTTCGTTGCAGAGCGATGCCAACGTGAAGAAGATCACCCAGCACATCAGCAAAAAGGTGAGCGACAAGTTGAATGAGTTATTCAAAGCCGATCGCGCCGATTTCGATGGAAAATGGGAGTATTTGGATTTGTTCGTGAAATATGGCATGGTGGCCGACGAGAAATTCGCGGAACGCACCAAGGACATCTGCTTGTTGAAGACCACCGACGATAAATTGTACACCATCCAAGAGTGGATTGATCATGCGAAAATCAATCAGACCGACAAAAATGGCGAAACCGTGATTTTGTATTCAACCGATACGGCGGTTCAGCACATGAACATCAAGGCGGCCAAGGACAAAGGCTACGAAGTGGTGGTTTTGAACGGTCCGTTGGATACCCATTTCGCAGGGTGGTGCGAGGGCAAATTCGAAAAGGTAAAATTCCGCTGTGTGGATGGCGGTCCGATGGATCAGCTGATCGAAAAGGAAGTGACCATTGAATCCGTACTGAGCGAAGAACAACGCAAAACGTTGGAAGAAAGTGTCAAATCTGTGGTAAACGAATTGGCCTTTGAAGTGAAAATTGAGTCTTTGCCACCGCAGGACGACTTCATTTCCGTACACCGCAACGAGTGGGAACGCCGAATGGAAGACATGGCCAAGATGGGCAATGGATTCCCCTATGGCAGCATGGGCTTGAACAAGCAAACCATGGTGGTGAATACCAACCACGCTTTGGCCAGCAAAGTGTTGAGCAAAGAGGGCGACAGCCGCAACGAGTTGCTACAGTATTGTATGGACTTGGCGATGCTTCAGCGCGGTCAATTACAGGGTGAGTCGCTCGAGCGCTTCGTGAAGAAGGCCCAAGGATTCATCATGGATTGATTCAAATCTCTCTCATAGAGTCATAGCATTTCTAAGAAGGAATAAACAAAAAAGGCCCGCTTTCGCGGGCCTTTTTGGCTAATCTATACATCTAAAGAAATTAATCTTTATCTGCCTGAGTTAAAGCGTAGATAACCAAACCGAATCCGATTTTGTTTACTGCGTCACCGATGTTGTAGATAACATCCATTACGCGAGTGTCTGCGCTGAAAGTGATTCCAAACAAACCACCTGGAGTACCCAAAATGTAACCCAAGGGATAAATAGCCCATCCTACCAATACAAACCAAGCCAATGTCTTGGTTGCTTTTGCTACTGCAGGACCTGCGGTGTTTGCCAAAGCAGCCACTTCGCCGAACCATACCAAGTAAGCAATGTAGAAGTAAGCAGCACCTGATACTACACCCCAAAGAACGCTAGACTCACGCCATACCGCTTCTCCGAAGTAACCTGTTACCAACATCACAACTGAAGCGAAGATCAACTTCCACAACAATCCTGATTTAGCACCGGCTTTCTTGGTGATCAAGTAAAACTCTACACACATCAAGGGAACAGTCAACAACCAGTCTACATAACGGAAGAATGTAGGTGAAGACTGATGCTCCATAAAGAATCCGCGCATGTAGTAGTAATGCACGGCAGCGATAAAGGTAATCAAACCTGATACCAACATAGAAGTTCTCCAACGCTCTGCAACATTGCGCATCTCGAAGAAGAAGAAAACAGATGCCGCCATCATGGCCATAGTACCTACGAAGAAGGTAAAGGCGATGTAAGACGGAAGTGAAGTTCCGGTCAGAAGATCCAACTCACTGCTGGATGCAACTGTGTTTAGTAATTGTGTAATCATTTGATTTAGATTAGTTTAGTGAAATGAGAAACACAATAGTTGGAAAATGGTGTTTCAAAAAAATGAGAAAAAATACTCGTTCTAACAACTAAAATTTTCGCCCTCTTTTCACCCCTGTTCAATGTAATTGGGCTTTCGAATACCGTTTGTACTCAAAAAAAGCCCCACAAAAGATCGTTTTTGTTTAGGCATTTAGTACACTTAGTTAAACAAAAAGTTTGAAAATAATTTACACAAAATCAATTAGTTAGCCCAAATTGAAGAAAATCGTGTTTCAAAAAGGTCAACAGACCCACAAAAAAACAACACAAAACACACCCATAATGAAGAAATCATGCCATGGGCTCAACCGTTCACAGCGAGAAGCCCTGACAATAAATGGATTATACTACCACCCGTATTTGTCGAAAATGGGGGACAACCTCTCTTCATTCACCCCTTTCACAAAGGCTGCATAGTCCTTTGCCATGAATGCATTAATCCGCTTCACCACCCCATCGGTCTCTTTTTGGGCTGTCTTCAATGCCACCAAACAGTTTTCACCGGGCATTTCATTGCTTTCAATCAATCCATACGCCGTTTGCAAATGATCCATCAATCGGATGGTAGCCTCTTCGTAAGGACGAAAATCGGCCGGTAACATGTACAACAACTTGAGCGCAGCGATACTGTCCATCAACGGCTTTTCCAATTTCCTCAACTTGGCAGAGGCACTATCATTCAGGTACTTTTGGTTCACCCACAAGCCAATCGCCTTCTCGGCATCCTTCAAACCTTCAAACGCCAATCGTGCGCGCTCCACGGTTTTCTTCAAGGTATCGAGCATCTCGCGTTGTCTCGCATCGCCCTGGGCATTATAACTAAACCCCTGAGGCATACGCACTTGAATCCACACAGAATCGGCCGCCTTACCCGATGAAATCACCAATTTATACTTTCCTGGCGCTACCGTTCTTCCGGCGGGAATTCCATCGTCTGGCTTGGGTGTGTGGTGTGATGGCCAACGGAATCCGTCCTCCACCAACCGATACGGCACCCTGTAATATCCTGAACTGTCGAAAGAGAATTTGTGCGTGCGAATCAACGCACCAGCTTCATTGTACACCTTGCCAACACAATCCAGTTTCTTCCACTCCCCGCTGGCTGCATCCTTCTCAGTGCCAATTTTCACATCAATTTGAGCCCCATAAGGCTTGTTCGCTGCGCTCCAAGCCTCATCCGCCGCAAACCTCGCTCCGCTCGGTTGCCTGTATCGCGCCAGCACCCCGTCACCGGCGTGCACAATGTCTATGTCCACCGATCCCACCAAGTTGGTTGATCCCACCAATGGACCGGCCAAATAATTGTTTCCGCCCGTCGATACCGATACCCCTCCCTGGGTCAACTTCCGCAATACCGCGATATCATCAAATACCCAAATCCCCCGACCAAACGTTCCCAATACCAAATCCCGCTCGCGCGACTGAATCTTCATATCCGCCACCGGCACACTCGGAAACCCTTTCCACTTCTTCCAAATCATTCCCCCATCTACACTCACATACAAACCGCGATCCGTGCCCAAAAACACCAACCCCGCCGCTTCTACATCAGGCAATACACTCAACACATAGCCCGTTACCTTGTCGCCCTTGCCCTCCTTGGTGCCAAATCCATCCGCACCCACTTTGCGCGTCCAACTTGCCCCGTAATTCACAGAATGATACAAGTACGGCGCCCAATCGTTCTGACGGTAATTGTTCACCACCACCCACACCTCAGCGGCGTTCTTGGGATTCGTCCACACATAAGGCACCCAAGCGCCCGGCGCATCCTTGGCAATCATCCCCCCCACAAACGTCCACGACTTGCCACCATCTCGGGTAACATGCACTTTGCCATCATCGGTACCCACATACACCACATTTTTGTCCGATGCCGAAGGCGCAATCGCCAATATCGTACAGTGATTCTCCGCACCCGTAGCATCCACCGTGATCCCTCCACTCTTGGCTTGCTCCTGTTTCTTGGGGTCGTTGCTGGTCAAATCCGGCGATATCACACGCCACGATTTTCCATTATCGGCACTGTAATGCACGTACTGACTGCCATAATACAATCCATTGGCATCAAAAGGATCTACCGCCATGGCCGCATTCCAATTGTAACGCAAGGGCTTACCCTCTGGATGTTGTGGTTTGATATACGATGACTGATGGGTGTTTCTGTTCCAATGATACACGTTACCCCCCTGATACATGGCATAGCCCTCGCCCGGTTTGCCCGGAATCGGTGCCACATCAAAGCCATCGCCAAACAACACTTCCTGCCACTCACTGTTCTTGATGCCGCCCTCAACCCAATGGTAGGCCGGACCATACCAACTGCCGTTGTCTTGCAATCCCCCATACACATTGTAAGGCTCTTGATCATCTACATCCACGTGGTAAAACTGTCCCACCGGAATATTCTCCGCATAGCGCCAGTTCTGCCCACCGTCGTAGGAAATATTCAATCCACCGTCGTTCCCATTGATGATGTATTTCGGATCATCGGGATGCACGTAAAACGCATGGTGATCTGGGTGGATATGTCCCCAATCGGCCAAAATATCCCAGTGCTTTCCGCCGTCTTCGCTGCGGGCGATCTGACTCCAAATGCTATACACCCGATTCTCGTTGCTCGGATCTACGTAAATTTCTGCGTAGTAAAACGGACGGTTGCCGGCATTGCCCTCAGAGCTCACCTTGTACCAGTTTTCCCCACCGTTATCGCTGCGATACACCCCGGTTTCTGCCGACTCGATAAACGCATATACACTATTGGGCGATGATGCCGCCACAGCCAACCCGATTCTACCGATATCGCCTTTGGGCATGCCCTCTTTGATGCCACTGCGCTTCCAGGTTTTACCACCATCATACGAAATGTACAATCCGCTGCCCGATGGATCTCCTTTTTCGGGACCTTTCTTCTCGGCACCGTTCACTGTAGACGCTTTACCGCTGCGGAACGTCCAAGGCTTGCGCTCAAAATCCCACATGGCCGCATACAACTTCTGGGGATTCAGCGGGTCGATCACCAAATCGGCACAGCCCGTGGTGGCATTTACATACAATATCTTCTGCCACGTGGCCCCGCCGTCATCGGAGCGATACACCCCGCGGTCCACATTGCTCCCCCAAACAGAACCCATGGCCGCAACCCACAGTTGGGCAGGATTCTGCGGGTTGATCACAATTCTGTGGATGGTCTTGGTGGATTCCAGTCCTACACAAGTCCAGGTTTTACCTCCATCGATGCTCTTATACAATCCCTTTCCACTGTTGTGGCTGTTGCGGGGATTGCCCTCACCGGTACCCACATAGACCACGCTGGGATTCAAAGGATCCACCGCAATGGCCCCGATGCTTTGCACATCCGTCTCATCAAAAATGGGCGACCACGCTATTCCGCCATCGGTGCTTTTCCAAACACCGCCACTGGCCGTACCCGCGTAAATCACATTGCGATTGACCGATTCCAAAGCCCCCTTTCTGGGCATCGCCAAAGCCGTTACACGACCACTCATGGCACCCGGACCCAAATTCCGTTTGGGAATGTGTCGCATCACCGCCTCCAACTCACTGTTTTGTTTCGACACAACAGGCACCTGCTGAGCCTGCGCATCGCCAAAAAACATCGACCCAAAAACCAACGTCAATACCCATGATGACTGAGTGAATCGCACGGTTGAACGTGTAAAACTTGAAATCGTCACAATCTGCATGTTTCAAACCTACAAAATCCCAACCCATCACACAAGGGAGTGCATTACATTCCACCGCATTCCAAGTGGGTTTAATCGAACAAAAACGGGGGGTGCTTGTTTAACGTTTTATCTTTGCACTTTTTACAGCCCATGTTCAAACAACAAATTACTGGTTTCATTTTTTTTACCCTCTTTTTTCTCGCACTCGACACCTACGTTTGGCAGGGTATTAAAACCATCACACCCCATTGGAGTCAGCGCGCCAAAAGCGTTTTGAAATACAGCTATTGGGGCTATACCGTTTTCACCTTTGTTTTCTTTTTGCTGGTACGATTCCAGTTCGTGCCCCTGCCTGCCGCCATGGTGAAATTGATGTCGGCCATCGCCTTTGCCGTGGTCATCGCGAAATTGTTTTGGGTGGTTTTCTTGTTGATCGACGACATCATCCGCCTGTTCCGCTGGATTTATCAGTATTTCTTTACCGAAGTTGAAACAGCACCCGACCG
>JBANFU010000138.1:0-14337 GCA_037975865.1 Bacteroidota bacterium | reverse complement strand
TATAGTTGGTGAAGGTGTTTCCCATCATTTGTCCGATAAACGTACCATCGGTTACCCCAATGCCGCGGATGCGGGTGGCTTTTACGTATTCTTTGGACAATCGAGGGTTTCTCTGGAAGCTGAAATCGCTCAATACCTCAGAGAAAAGGACAGGCAGAATGGCTTTGTTGCTATCGCCTGTGAGGTAGGAAATGGTATCAAAATAACTACCCACCTCGGTGGCTAATTTTGTTTTTTTGAGGTTCTTGGAGATGTTGTTGATGGCAACGGTGGTCTTGGAGAAAACCTCGCATTCGTAACTAGTGATTCGGTCTGGACTGTTGTAATTTCTGTTTTTCTGTGCCAAGTTCACCCAAATCATGGCGGGGTTGATGCCCAGACGGATGTTGGCCCCTTCCACGCGGTCTATTTTGCGTTTGAAGTAGAGCTGCATCGGCAAGGTTTTTACAGTATCGAGCAGAACGGTGATGGTCTGGTAGCCCATGTAGACGAATTCGATGGTGTCTGAGGGCCAGGGCCGATATCCTACGTCGAATTGTCCTTCAAAGTCGGTGTACACCCCCAAGGCGGTGCCTTTGTAAAAAATATTGGCATAGGCCACGGGCTCATGGGTCTCTTCATCCCACAGCACGCCGTACACGCGATTGGCGGGTTTGGCGATGGTAGTATCGTTTGAAGAAATAGATAGTGATTGGAATTTGGCAATGGCGGGTGCCGAGAAAACGGTACAAAGCAAAAGCAAGATCGTGATAGGAATATAATTAATATATCCCTGAGGGGTTTGATTTCGTGGACTTTGCAAGCTTTGCATTCTTACAAATTTACACAATTTGAAACAAGCGTAAATAGAAAAAGTCACCATTTCTGATGACTTTTCTTTTGTTGTAGCGAAGGGGGGAATTGAACCCCCGACCTCAGGGTTATGAATCCTGCGCTCTAACCACCTGAGCTACCTCGCCATTGGGGGCTGCAAAAATAGTGACTTCTGTGGAATTTTACAATTTGCTTGAAAAAATCCCGAAACCGTTGTGAATTAATGGGATGCGTTGTTCAATACCTCTGAAACGTGGTTCATGACAACTTCTGGACTCAATGTTTCCATGCAACTGTTCCCATCCACACAGCTACCACGGTAAAAACACTTACAAGTTTTAGGGGGTTGTACTATGGCTCCCTTGTTGAAAAGGTCGAATTCGTGGGGATTGAAAATGTTGTTCATCAGCACGATTTTTTTGCCTAGGCCCAAAGTGAGATGCATGCCCATCGTTACTTGCGTTACAACCAAATCGCACTGATCGATGAGGTTGATGAATTGCTGCAACGGGTAGTGGCCCAAGTAACTGGCGTTGCTGCCCTCTTGTATGACCAAGTTGCGCTCATGCTCCTGAGCACCACCCAAAAGCAAGGGTGTATATCCCGCGTCTGCAATCATTTTGGCCAAAATGACCCAATTTTCTATACTCCACAATCGGGTGGTCCAACGATCACCGCAACCCGTGTTAAGGCCGATAATGGGCTTGCTGCGATCCAAATCCCAAACAAATCCTTTGTCGGCATGGTTGTCTAACAAATAAGGCTCGCCCTCATACGACAGTCCGCAGATTTCGAATATTTCTGTGCAGTAGTTTTTGGTATTGGCCTTGCTCACATCATCAAACAAACCCGTGTCAAACTTGTGTTGAGCCAATTCATTCACCGGTTGTGTTGCCCCATCTTTCAGAATAAAGCCGAATTTTTCTTTGGCGCTTACCATTTTTAAGAGGGCCGCCGCCTCTTTTTCTTTGTCGAGGTTGATGGCTATATCCCATTCTGTATTGGTTACGTACAAACTCGCTTCGATGCCCAATTTGTACACCTCATGGATTTCTCCCTTTGGCAAAATGTCAGGAAAAAGGGTAATCCAAGTAAATTTGGCATGGGGGTACAACTTCTTATATCGAGTAATTAGCGGCGTTGTACGAATTACATCGCCCATGGCGCCCAGTTTGATAATCAAAATACGCTTCTCGATGGGCGTGTATGCCAGACAGTTTTCGCAGTGAAAGCCTTGTTCCTTGTGGGGTTTGCATGGAATGTGACCTAAGAAGTGAAGACAGTCTGGATTGAATTTCATGGGGCGAAAATAGTTTTTTCATCGCAAACACTTGCCATTGCAACCATTTGGGCACAAAAGTTGTCTAATTTTGAAAGAGAAATTTCCAGTGAAACGCAGGCTACAGTGGTTTTTTATTTTTTGCCTATTGGGTTGGATTCCTTCCCTTGAGGCAACACACTTGGTGGGTGGGTTTCTTACATACAAACGCTTGGGATCCAACGGAACCAACACTCAGTACCGGGTAACCATATTTGCCTATCGCGATTGCAGTCCAGCCGATGGAGGCATTCAATTTGAAAAAAAGGTGGGATTGTGCGTGTACAACGAAAATAAATCGCTACTAACCACCTTCGAAGCCAGCCTGATTTCTGAAAAATCAGTAGATCCAGTGGGGAATACCGCCTGTCCGGAAGTGGCCAAAGCCTGCTTGAAACAGGGTGTTTACGAGGTGAACATAACCTTGCCGAATTCTACCACGGGATATCATTTGAAATGGGAGCGGTGCTGTAGGAATTCACAGAACAATCTGATCGACAATACCGGCACGCCCTTTCAAGGACAAACCTATTACGGCTTTATTCCACCTACAGCCATTGCCAACAGTTCGCCCTCGTTTTTGGATCTACCCGTTCCTTTTATCTGTGCGGGAGATACCACCACCATCCGCAATCGGGTGTTGGATATCGATGGGGATTCGCTGTCGTACAAGATCGTCACGCCCTGGCAGGGTGGACAGGCGAGTTGGGTCGACGTGGTGAATTGCTCAGACCCCATGACTGCATTTCAGAATGTGCAATATGTGACAGGCTATTCCACGGCCAATCCCTTTGGATCCGGGGGGTATGTGAATGTGGACGCGTTCAATGGACTTACCACGTACATGGCACCCGCGCCGGGGAGGTATGCTGTGGCCATCGAAGTGACCGAATGGAGAAACGGCATCGCAATCTCTTGGGTGCGTCTGGATCTTCAGATTTTGGTTATCAGCTGCAGTAAGAATAATCGACCCACCTTGGCATTTGAATCGCCGGGCCCCTGGTATGTGGAAGCAGGAGAAACGATTTGTAAAAAAGTGACTGGGCAAGATCTGAAGGACACCCAAGACATCATCACGCTAAAGGCTTACGGAGATATTCTCACGGGTACCAATGGATACAAAGGCACCAAAGCTACTTTTTCTCAGGTGAATAGCGCAAGGAAATCAGTGACTTCCACGTTCTGTTGGACGCCCGATTGCAACATCAACACCACAACGCCCTTCCGGGTGACGTTTGAGGCGTATGACAATGCCTGTCCTTCCAAGTTCATCAACCAAAACGTGTTGATTTATGTCAAGCCTTTTTTGCCAGTTGAAACTGTGAAAGGGAAAGTGAATTTGTGTCAAAACACTTTGGCTGAGCAATACGAAATCAACAAATACGACGCATCAAGGACCTACACTTGGTCTGTGGTTGGCGGGGTCGTCAATGGAAAAGACACAGGACGCTACGTGAAAATAGATTGGGGCAATACGGCCATCGGAAAGATTACCGTCACTGTTAAAAACAAATATGGCTGTACCGCCGATATCATTTTACAAGTGAATTTGGTGTCTGCGCCAGCGAGGCCGGTCATTACGGGTACCGACACCGTCTGTTTGAATCAGAGTTCAGTATTTACCACACCCAAAACCCAAACGGCGTATAAGTTTACCGTTTCAGGGGGTACGTTATTGTCTTCGGCTCAAGTGGGCAGCAACATGGAGGCTAAAGTACTTTGGACTGTTGCTGGAACAGGTTTTGTGACGGTGGTAGCGACCAACAATGTAGGTTGTAATAGCATCCCAGACACGTTTTGGGTGTATGTGAGTTCACCGGTGGGCAGCGGGGTCATTGGTCCTGTTAGTGTGTGCCCCAACAACAAGGGGATTCTGTACACGTTGGATAAAAAACGATGGAAATCGACCTACGCATGGACGGCGGTGGGTTCAACGGCCAGCAAGGTGATCACCGATACATTGTTCAGTGTAGATTGGGGTGGCTTGGGTAATGGAACGGTTCAGGTGGTTGTAACAGATCGATTTGGTTGTAGGGATACTGCGAAATTATTGGTGAAGAAGAATCATGCGTTGGCGGGGCAGGCGCCACAAGGTCCAAACAATTTGTGTGAATTGGCTATGGGGGTAGGATACAAGGTCAATGCTGTAAGGGGTGAGACCTATGCGTGGAGTGTAGCGGGCGGTAGCTTGGTGGGCGGTGCGATGGGCACTACTACGTCTGTGAATTGGGGTGTTGCAGGTGCTGGATGGGTGGGTGTGATTTCAACGGCCTATGATTCAGTGAGTAAATTGCCTTGTCTATCGCCATTGATAAAATTACCGGTGGTCCTGAATGGGGCGCCAAAACTGTCACCGTTGAACGATGTCACCTACTGTCAATCAAAGACATGGCTTGGCTATTGGACGTCGAAAGTGCCGGGAGTGAAACAATACGAGTATGATTTTGGTGGACTTGCGGTGAAAGCAACCCTTTCTGCTGATTCAACACAGTGGTCTTTGGCCTTTGATCGGGATACATTTGGGGTGTTTCCCATAAAAATTCGTGCGATATCCATTACGGGTTGTCCGGGACCTTGGATTACGGCGAATATTACCTTGAACCGAAAGCCGCTAACACAGCAGATTTTAGGTCCAACGGCGGTGTGCGTACCCAACATTGTTGGACAGGGGTATTCGATCAATGGATTATCTGGTAGTACCTTTCAGTGGTGGGTGAGTGGTGGTGCTTTCGTGGGTTCGGTGGGCACTGGAACAACGTCGGTGGTTGTGGATTGGACAACGGCTGCTCAGCCCGGGTAGGTAAATGTGATTGAGACATCGGATAAAGGATGTGCTGGGGATACGTTGCGCGCTGAGGTGTATGTGGATCAATCGAGTATTGATTTGCGGTGGGTGAGTATTGCGCCACCGCCCAATTCTGATGGAAGCATGTGGGTGCGATACAATTTACTCAATGGACCTCGCAACACGGGAACTTTGGCGATTGAGCGCCGCCCTGCGGGCGGCTCCAATTTCGTTGCCGTGGGAAATACCGCAACAACGGATACATTGTACATCGACAATACCATCGCGCCCGATGTGTCGGCCTACGAATACCGCGTGTCTACATTGAATTTATGCGGTGAGCGAATCTATTCATCACCCCACACCTCTACAGTGTTAAAAGGGGTAAAAACGGGGGCGTTTACCATGAATATTTCTTTTAGCAACTACCAAGGGTTTGCCGGTGGGATTGCAAAGTATGAACTCTATCGTGCCTTGCCCGGAACGTCAGGGTTTCAGCTGTATCAAACGTATCCAACCCCCACAACCGATAACTTCAACAACGGTCAAGACAATTACCAACAAATATTTCGCATCAAGGCCTACGAGTTGGGCGGAAATCGCGTGAGCTGGAGTAACGATATCGTTATCAATTTTGAACCCGTGGTGTTCATTCCCGATGCGTTTACACCCAACCAAAATGGATTGAACGAAGTGTTTTTGCCCTATACAGGTGGTATAAAATCGTTCCATCTCACGGTCTACAATCGCTGGGGTGAAAAGGTCTTTGAATCGCTCGATGCCACACAAGGATGGGATGGTTATGTGAATGGCAAAATGGCCATGGACGGTATTTACGTATACGATTTCCGTTACAGCGACTTCAAAGACAAGCGGTATCAGAATACGGGCACGTTGCATTTGATTCGCTAAATCGCTAATATTGAAAAGAACAAATTGAATCCATTTAAACAGATAAAAAATAAATAACACACAATATGAGTAGTCCATTGTTTTCAGAAAAAGCTTTCGATAGCGCTCGCTCGGCGACCTACGAAGGTGAAATGACGGTGAGCGGTACCGTGAACAAGACCATCGCTTTGTTTATCATGATGATCATTCCCGCTGCATTCTTGTGGATGAAGTATGGCATCGAAGGCGGAGAAGGCGCAGACGGATTGGCCTATGCCTTCAACAACGGTTTGAGCGGTTACATGTTTGGCGGTATGATCGTTGGTTTCATTGCCAGTTTGGTGATGATGTTCAAACAGTCTTGGGCTCCTTACCTGGCGCCTGTGTATGCTGCGGCTGAGGGATTGTTCCTGGGCGCCGTTTCTCTGGTGTTCAATACCATGTACGATGGCATCGTGATGAATGCGGTTGGAATTACCCTGTTGATTTTTGCCGTTATGTTGCTGGCTTACCGTTCAGGTTTGTTGCGCGCTACCCCGATGTTTACAAAAATCATTGTGTTCGCCACCATGGGTGTTGGTGTATTCTATTTGATTACCATGATTATGGGCATGTTCGGCGTAGAGAGCTTCTACTACGGCAGCAGTCCGATGAGCATTGGTATTTCTGCTTTGATTGCTGGGATTGCCGCCTTCAATTTGATCTTGGATTTCGATTTCATTGAAAAGCAATCGTCTTATGGTGCACCCAAATACATGGAGTGGTTCGCCGGTGTGGCGTTGTTGATGACCCTTGTTTGGTTGTATCTTGAAATTTTGCGCTTGTTGGCGAAATTGCAAAGTCGCGATTAATCCTCATCGTACTCCAACGCCAATTTGGCGCTTTGGAGTTCGCTGAGTGAATGTAACTCTTTGGCGGCCTTGGCTTGTTCAATCCCTTGATTGAACTAAGCCAAGGCCGCCTCTTTTTCACCCCGTTCTGCCAGCAGCTTTCCCAGATGGAAATAGGTAGCAACATATCCCGGGTGGTTTTCCGTGAGCCATAAATATTTTTCTAACGCCACATCCGCCATGCCCAACTTCAAGTACTCCTGTGCCGTGGCATAGTGCAAAAATGGATCGTTGGGAGAATCCTGTAAAAAAGCGGTGAGTTGTTCTAAACGGTTCATGAAAGGTTAGAGTTGGTAGCGGAACGACATCACACGGGTGGGCGAGGGGTTCCATTCCACCGCGATTTTGTCGTTGATGTTGAATTTGTAAAAGTGCGCATCCACCACCGCGTCTAGTACCTGAAGGACATACACTCCGGTTAAACACAGGATGGCAACGTCTCTGCGTGAACGTTGATTGTCGCGGTCCTGAATGAGTTGGGCGCTGGGCGTTTTACCGATCGCGTAAATTCGAGAGATACTGTCGTTCAGGGTTTTCATGTTGCCCCGAAATCGACCAATAGCATATATACTGCCACCCAATCCTGCATAGACAATGGGTACTTTCCAATATTTTCTGTTGTATATCTGTCCAGACCCAGGCAACGTAAGCGCCATGATGGTGGCCTTTTTGGGAGAGTGGATTTTTTGACTGTCGCTCTGCCCTTGGTATCGGATGGCCAGGTAGTTGGGTTCCTGCGAAGCCGCGATGATCCAAGGCTGTATGTTGTTATTGGTGGAATTACCATAGTTCAAACTCACCAAAGACGGGGTTTGACATTGCAACGATTGGCCATATAGTTCAACACAGCAACTGATGATCAGTCCTGTAACGAAGGCAATGGATCGCGAGAATGGTAATCCTACCATGGTGAATTATTGGCTAATCAGCCCCAATATACGCTCGAGGTCTTCTTTGCTTTTGTAGGAGATGATGATTTTGCCTTTGCCTTTGCCAGAAGTTTTCAGGTGTACCGCGGCACGCAATTTTTCATAGAAAGCCGCTGTAATGCGGTCGATTTCTGGATCCCAATCGGTGCCATTGACCGACATGCCAAAGGTTTCTCCATTTTTCTTGGCTTTTACCAGAGATTCTACATCGCGAACACTGAGCTCCTCCCGAATGATTTGCTCGTAAAGCTCCATTTGGGCTACGGCATCGTCCATGTTGATCATGGCACGCGCATGTCCCATAGATACTTTGCCCAATTGAATTCCGCGTTGAATGGGTTCGGGCAATTTCAACAAGCGCAAATAGTTGTTTACAGTGGTTCTGTCTTTACCCACGCGCTCGCCAAGTTCTTCTTGTTTTAGGTTGCACTCTTCCAACAGGCGTTTGTAACTCAAAGCAACTTCAATGGCATTCAAATCACTGCGTTGAATATTCTCAATCAACGCCATTTCCAACATGTCTTGGTCGTTGGCTACACGGATGAATGCAGGGATTTCGGTAAGACCACCCAGCAAAGAAGCGCGGGTACGGCGCTCACCGGAAATGAGCTGATAGCGATCGTATCCCATTTTACGCACGGTGATGGGTTGAATCACGCCATGCATTTTGATGCTATCGGCGAGTTCATTCAGCGCGTTCTGCTCAAACTCACTTCGGGGTTGCCAAGGGTTGGCTTCGATGCTTGAAATGGGTATCATCGCCACGTTCCCAGCGGTGGCATTTCCCATGGAGGTAGTAATGTCTGTGTTTGCGTTTTCCAACAGGGCACCCAAACCACGGCCCAAACCGGCTTTCTTTTTCATTGTACTGCTCATGCCATTTCGGTTTCAGGTTGGATAAGGCCGTTCTTAACCAAAACTTCTTTGGCCAAATTGAGGTAGTTGATGGATCCGCGACTGTCGGCGTCGTGATGAATCACCGGAACACCGAAGCTGGGTGCTTCACCCAATTTGGTGGTTCGTTGGATGATGCAGTCAAAAACGATGTCTTGGAAGTGTGTCTTCACGTCTTCCACCACTTGATTGCACAAACGCAGACGACCATCGTACATGGTGAGCAGTATGCCTTCGATTTCCAGGTGTTTGTTGAGGTGGTTTTGAACGATTTTGATGGTGTTCAGTAGTTTTCCCAATCCTTCGAGGGCGAAATACTCGCATTGCACGGGGATGATCACACTGTTGGCCGCACACAAGGCATTGGTGGTGATCAAGCCCAAAGAAGGGGAGCAATCCACAATGATAAAATCATAGCTGTTTTGGATTGATTTGAGCAAACCTTGCATGATACGCTCGCGGTTGGGCATCTCCAACAATTCAATTTCAGCCCCTACCAAGTCGATGTTGGAGGGCAACAAATCCAAGTAGGGGATATTGCTGTGTAAGATCACATCTTGGGGATGAATCTCTTGCACCAAACATTCGTACAATCCCAACTTTACGTTTTTGGGGTCAAATCCAATCCCTGAAGTAGAGTTGGCTTGAGGATCTGCGTCTACGAGCAGGGTTTTGTACTCCAACACGGCCAAACTGGCGGCCAAGTTGATGGCGGTGGTGGTTTTGCCTACACCCCCTTTTTGGTTGGCAATGGCGATGATTTTTCCCATATCAGTGTGCTTCTTTTTTTATTCTTGGTGATGTCAATGGTTTGTTGATTCTTCCCGCACCAAAAGGATGCTCAATCCAACGGGTTATCCATACTTTTGTGTTGAATGCAACTTGTAAGGTGGATGACTCAGAAGGATTTTTTTCCTAGGGGGGACAACAAATTTATCTCCAAAGGGGTGATATTACTTTCATCCATCGGGTACCTTTTATTCACAGTTTTGGGTTTAGGTGGTTGTAAAAATGTTGATAAAAAATCTCCACTTCAAATCTTTCGATATAACGAAGATGTATCTGTCACCACGCTGGACCCTGCTTTTGTAAAATCGCAGTCCGAAATTTGGATCGTTTCACAGATTTACAATGGGTTGGTGGACTTAGATTCTTTGTTACAGCCCGTTCCCGCGTTGGCCAAACGTTGGGAGATTTCTGCGGACCAAAAGACCTATACGTTTCATTTGCGGTCGGATGTGAACTTCTGTTTTGTGGATAAACTCGGACACATTTCGCACAGGGCATTGCAAGCGTCAGACGTGGTCTATAGTTTGTCGCGCATCGCCGATCCTGCCATGGCTTCGCCCGGTGCTTGGATTTTCGCGGGAAAAATTGATTCACAGCTCAGCCGGGTATTTTTGGCACCCAACGATTCTACCTTTGTCCTGCAGTTGAACAAGCCAGCAGCTTCGCTGCTGGGCTTGCTATCCACCAATTTTGGCTACATTCTGCCCCGAGAGTTTGCCAATAAAGAAAAATCTGAAATTTCCCGAAACCCGGTGGGTACCGGCCCCTTCTATTTGCGTCGTTGGGAAGAGGAAATCAAACTCGTTCTCCGCAAAAATCCGCGGTACTTCGAAACCGACAAGCAGGGTGTGGCTTTGCCTTATTTAGATGCTATCAATGTATCCTTTGTAAAGAATAAACAAACGGCCTTCATGCAGTTTGTTGCTGGGGAATACGATTTCTTCAACGGTTTGGAAGGATCCTTCAAGGATGAATTGCTCTCCGATCACGCGGCACTCAAGCCCAAATATGCCCAAAAGTTAAAGGCCCTCATCACCCCGTTTCTCAATACTGAGTATGTAGGTTGCTACCTCGGCGATATCCCCAATCAAACCAATTGGTTGCAAGATGTTCACTTGCGCAAGGCCCTGATGTATGCCGTGGATAAGCCCAAATTGGTTCGGTTTTTCCGCAATGGACTGGGCGATGCCGGTGATTTTGGTTTTGTGCCGCCCAGCCTGAATGCCCCGGTAAATGCAACACCGCAGCACGCATCCATCCCCGCTGAAACCTGGGAGATGGCCCAGCAAGAATTTCAAAAATCATCCTACGCCAAGCAGAAAGTGAAACCCGTTATCCTGTTGTCAACCACGGCCGACTACCTTGATATGATGGTTTACCTTCAGGAAACATGGCAACGATTGGGCGTGAATATCAAAGTTGATATTCAAACCGGGGGGATGCTACGACAGTTGCGCAATGAAGGAAAACTTATGTTGTTCAGAGGGTCTTGGATTGCTGATTACCCGGATGCCGAGAATTTCTTGGCGTGTTTTTATGCCCCTTACTTTTCACCCAATGGACCCAATTATACCCATTTTTCAGATGTTGAATTCAACAATCTCTATGCACAGATCGAATCTGGAGAGGGTGGGGATGCCGCGACTTTCCGAAAGCAACAAATCGCTCAAGCCAATGCCATATTGATGGACCAAGCACCGGTGATTCCGCTTTATTACGACAAAAGTATTCGCTTGATGCACCCTTGGGTAGACGGACTGAAAAACGATGCCGCCAATCGTTTGGTGCTCAAACAAGTAAAATTAAAGCGTTGATTTTTAGAAACTCGCTTTCACAAAGGCGTCGAGTTCTGGGTTGCTCTTTTGCGCTTCCGATAAATCCTCTTTGCTGCCTTCCCACCACTTTTGACCTTGATGCACAAACACAATGTGCTCACCGATGTCTTTCACGGTTTTCATGTCGTGGCTGTTGATGATCGTTGTAATCCCAAATTCTTTGGTGATATCATGCAGAAGGTCATCGATCACCCTTGATGTTAGTGGGTCCAACCCAGAGTTGGGCTCGTCGCAAAACAAGTATTTGATATTCAATGCGATGGCTCTGGCAATGCCCACCCGTTTTTTCATCCCGCCGGAGATTTCTGCGGGTGTTTTTTTGTTGGCGTTGACCAAGTTTACCCGAGAAAGACAGAGATTTACGCGTTCTTGGCGTTCCTCCTTGCTCATGTTAGAAAACATTAACAGCGGGAACTCTACATTCTGTTCAACCGTGAGTGAATCAAACAACGCTGTGCCCTGAAACAACATCCCAATTTCCCTGCGCAGTATCTGTTGTTGCTCGTATTCGAGGTTGTAATAGTCTTGCCCCTCAAACAATACCTGTCCACCGCTGGGCTTTTCCAATCCCACCATCGTTTTCACCATGACACTCTTTCCTCCGCCCGATGCCCCAATGACCAAATTGGCCACCCCCGGTAGGAAACTCGCATTGATGTTTTTTAATACGTGTTTCTCTTCGAAGTACTTATTCAATTCTACCAACTGGATCATGACCGCAAACGATTATAAGAGGAGTTTGGCAATGATTAAATCGAACAACAAAATCAATACGCAGATTTTGGTTACCGCACTGGTGCCCGCTTCGCCCACTTCCAATGCACCGCCTTGGGTATAATATCCCTGGAAACAAGCCAAACTGCTGATGATGAATGAAAATACAACCCCTTTCACCATCAAAACCTTGGCGTACAAGGGTAGGAAAGAACTTCGCAAACCTGTAACGTACTCGTCTAATGTCATGATGCCGGTGAGTTTTGCTGCAAGCAATCCCCCGAAAATCAACAGGAAGTTAGAAATGATGATTAGGCAGGGAATGACAATGATTCCGCCCAAAATTTTGGGTAAAGAAACAAAGCCTATGCTGTTGATGCCCATGACTTCATACGCATCGATTTGCTCGCTCACCCGCATATTGCCAATCTCTGAAGCGATGTTCGCCCCAATTTTTCCGGCCAAGACCAAACAAGTAATGGTCGGCGCCAATTCCAAAACGGAACTCGATCCTACCACAGATCCAACAATCGCCATGGGGAACAAACTCGGCGGCAAAATGCCCGAGTCCGATGCCAATTGACTGGCGGTTTGAACCGTAGTTACCGCACCTGTGATCGTCGCAATCAAAATCACGACCACCAAAGAATCTACCCCCATCAGGTTCATTTCACGCACCAACATGCTCCAAAAAACCCGACCTCTTTCAGGGCGTTTGAACACATATCGCATGAACAATATGTAGCGACCTACTTCAGTAAAGACATTCATCGTATTACGACGTGAAATTACATCGGCAAATTGGAATGCAAGCCAATGCCAAAGAAAATCTTTGGAAAAACTTTACACACGGGAAGGTTAAGAGATTTTACTCCACACCGTGCGATTGGGGATTTTGGCCAACTCAGCCTTGATGGGCGCACTTTCTGGCTTCATGAGCAATTCGTCGCTCGCGAGCCACTGTTGGGCCTCCAACCTACTGGCAATCAACGTAGATTCATCGTGTCGGATATCCGCCAATTTCAACTCCAGCACCCCGCTTTGTTTGGTGCCGTCCAGTTCGCCCGGTCCGCGTAGCTCCAAGTCAACCTTGGCAATTTCGAACCCATCGTTGGTTTGAACCATGGTGGAGATACGCTTGTAGCCGTTTTCCCCCAATCCGGGTTTGGTGATGAGAATGCAATAACTCTGCTCGTTGCCGCGACCCACCCGACCTCTCAATTGATGCAATTGGGCCAGTCCAAATCGTTCCGCATTTTCAATTACCATGACCGAAGCATTGGGCACATTGACCCCAACTTCAATCACCGTGGTGGCAATCATGATGTCGGTTTGGTGGTTCTTGAACAAATTCATGGCCGCATCTTTTTCGGCCGCTTTCAACTTGCCATGGACAATGCTGTATTTATACTGGGGGGGTGGCAAATAAGAACTGACCATGTCATATCCGCTCATCAAGCTGTTTAAATCCAACTTTTCACTGTCTTCGATTAGCGGAAACACATAGTATACCTGACGCCCATTGGCCATTTCATTTTTCAAAAACTCCATGATCGCAGGTCGCATCGATTCTTGTCGGTGTACCGTTACGATGGGCTTCCGTCCTGCCGGCATTTCATCAATGACACTCACTTCGAGGTCGCCGTAAACGGTCATGGCTAGGGTCCGTGGGATGGGGGTGGCTGTCATGACCAAAATGTGGGGAAGCGCTTGCCCTTTTTTCCAGAGTTTGGCCCGCTGCGCTACGCCGAATCGATGTTGCTCGTCGATCACCACCAATCCCAACTGTTTGTATTGTACGTCTTGTTCGATGAGGGCATGGGTTCCGACCAAAATGTGGATGTTTCCAACAAGGAGATCTGATAGCAGCAGTTCTCGCTTTTTCTTGGGTGTTGAGCCGGTGAGTAGCTCCATTCTCAGGCCCAGCAGTTCTACCCATTCGCGCAATCCTTCAAAGTGTTGCGTGGCCAAAATTTCCGTGGGTGCCATCATGCAGGCTTGGTATCCATTGTCGATGGCGATCAACATGCTGAGCATGGCAACCATCGTTTTTCCTGAGCCTACATCGCCTTGTATCAAGCGGTTGCATTGGAGTCCCGTTTTGAAGTCGTTGCGAATTTCTTTCAATACCCGTTTTTGTGCGCCGGTTAAATCAAACGGCAGGTGATTGTCGTAGAATTCGTGAAAATATTTACCTACGGTATCAAACACCAGCCCTTTGTAGGTTCGATTTCTGAACCCCTTGAGCATGAGATGTCGGAGCTGCAAGTAGAAGAGTTCCTCAAATTTGAGTCTGCGTTTTGCTTCTTCCAAGCGAGCGAGGCTTTGAGGGAAATGCAATTCTTTGACGGCGTCTTTCCGACTCAAAAACTTGTACTTGGCGATGATCTCGTGGGGTAGGTTTTCGGGTATGTCGTACAGGCTACTGTTTACCGCATTTTGGGCGGCGGTGACCAAAAATTTATTTTCTAACTTTTTC
>JBANFU010000136.1:0-6698 GCA_037975865.1 Bacteroidota bacterium | reverse complement strand
AACGCTTCGATCCAAGACGAGGGCAATCGAACCACACCCAAAACACTCAACGCCAAGGAGATGGCATGTCCGATGGTAAATGCAGAAACCAGCCAGATCCATCGTTTATCGCTCAGTGTATTGACGCAGCACAGCGCCAAAAGGAAGAGCATATGATCATATCCTTGCCAATCGAGGATGTGAGAAAACCCCATTTGCAGCCAGAATGTAAAATCTTCCATGCGTTGAGTACCTTTGAAACGTGCAAAGAACGGGAAAGTTTCTATGGAACGGAGTGCGGACAGTAGAAAAGTCAGCATTGGACGTATTTGCCCGTGTTGCCCAATTCACACGCAGCCACAGCTTGATTTATTGGATGGTATTGTCGCTGTGTTTTGCGGTAGCGAGTGCCATGCACCCTTATTATGTGGGGGTAACTGAAGTGAAAATCGACCCGAAAAGCAAGCATGTGGAAATGAGCTGCAAGTTGTTTGTGGACGACGTGCAGGAGGCCATTTTTCGATCGACCGGACAAAAAGTGAACTTATCAAACAAAACGGCCCATGACCAACTGTTGCTCAAGAACTATGTTTTATCGCATGTCAAAGCCAAGTGGGGCAATGCGTATTTGAATTTAACCATGCTGGGATATGAGATACAGGAGGAAGGGGTATGGTGTTACTTGGAATCTTCTGTGCGCGGTAGAGCCCAAAATTTCACGGTTTTCAATCGCGCGTTGTACGAAAGTGTATCAACCCAAACCCATTTTATCCATTTTACCTACGGCACGCAAGTCCAGCACTGGAAAATCACCAATCCAGAGGAATATCACACATTTACAGTGCGATAAAACGGGCAAAATGCTGAATTTTAACAAAAACCATGATGATTGACTGGTGTTTAGGTCATGATTTCGTCACAAACAATAAAAATTAAACAAGAAGCAGACTGAGAGACAACGCTTTGTGGAACTTTTTGGTCTAAATTTGAAATTAAAGGAAGCCCCTATGAAAAAACAAATACAGTTTTTCGCCATTGTCATTCTGAGTTTATTGACAATCAACGCCCAAGCACAAACAAAAGTGCGCTTGGCAACAGGTGTTACGAGCCAATGTTTGACGGGAAGTTTTGGTGCAGAAGGTACTTTGTTGGCCGATTCTTGCGCTCAGTTCAAATGGACGATCACAGGCAATGGGACCACGGGATATGCTTACGGTGCGAAAGCCACGTACACCTTCCCTGCCGCTGGAACCTACACCGTTTGTGCCAAGTTGTTGAACACTTGTACCAAGTTCGATACCAGCATTTGCAAAACCATCACGGTGGTTTCTTGCGATTGCAAGTTGACGACAGAGTTCACATTTGTGGGTGATTGCAAGAAAGTTAAATTCAAAGCATACTCAAACCAAACTGGCACCAAATTCACTTGGAACTTCGGCGATAAAACAACCGGCTCAGGCGTTGACCCTAGCCATAGTTATTTGTCGGAAGGTGTCTATAAAGTCTGCCTCACCGCCACTTGGACTGATTCTACTGGAAAGACTTGTACCGCTACTTTCTGTAAGGAAATCAAAGTTAGCTGTGGTACACCTTGTGATTTGAAGGGTGAATTTAGTTTTGTGAATACTGGTAACAAATTCCGTTTCAAAGCAAGTAGCAACACCGGATATACTTACAGTTGGGATTTTGGTGACGGCAAAACTGGCAAAGGCATGGACCCTTACCATGAGTATGCAAAAGCAGGTACTTATACAGTTTGTGTGACCATCACGGACAAAACAGGCAAGTGTAAGATCAAAATTTGTAAAACAATCACCGTTGGAAATCCTTGCGGTATCATCGGAGGCATGACTTGGAAGAAAACGAACGACACCACGTGGAAATTCATGGCAACCTCAAACACAGGTACGGGAACAACTTACACTTGGTTCTGGGGCGACGGCACATATTCTACAGGAAAAGATCCCGCTCATGTTTACAAGAAATCAGGGGTTTATGAAGTATGTGTGAAAATTTACAGTCCCGACAAAAAATGCTTCGTGTATGTTTGTCGGAAAGTAGAGGTAACCATCCCCACTGCCGCAAAATGCACTTGGGAAAAAACCGCCATCAAAGTAGGTTATAGCAATACTTGTAACAAATACACGTTTGAAATGACCTTATTTCAAGATTCATGCATTAAATACCAACTGAGTGTTTACAACATGAAAACTGGTGTAATCACAGCATTGACTCCGGGTCGTGTAGGCACGTACACTTTTAATGACACTGGCAAATTTGCCATCATTGCAAAATATAGCAATGTATGTAAGGGTTGTGATACCCAGACATACAGCATGTTCAACGTAACTTGTTTGCCAACACCCTCTAAATGCAACTGGGCTGCCGCGGGTGCAACGTTGGGATACAACAACAAATCTGCTTGCAATACCTATTTCTTTGAAGGCAAGAACATGAATACTAGCACCAGCAATTGTGTAAAATACACCATTGTGGTTGGAAACAGTGGCGCATCTACGACTTACAAGTCCCGCACTGCAACCCACACCTTTACCAGCAATGGTACTTACAATGTGTGCATCAAATATTATGATTCATGCAAAGCATGCGACACCATCATCTGCACTTCCATCAAGGTAGATTGTTGCAATGCCAAGGCAAGCTTCACGGTTGACAGTGTAGCTACCAACGGCAAAATGTATGTTAAAAATACCAGCACTGGGGCCAATGCCTACTCTTGGAATTTTGGCGATAGTACGGCCAACAGCAACGACAAAACACCAGTCCATCAGTTTGCGGCGTCAGGTACCTACACTGTGTGTTTGACAGCATACGATACAATCAACAACTGTTCTGCTGTATACTGCTACACCGTAAAAGTATTGAAGTCACGCAGTAAAACCACAGTGAAAGGTTTGGGCAATGCCTACCCTAACCCAGCCGACCAAGGATTCTATTTGGATTTGACCGGTGGTAGTGAATATTCGGTTTACAACACAACTGGACAGGTTGTAACTCAGGGAAAAGGCGACAAGCTTACCTACATTGAAACCGCGCAATGGAGTGAGGGCAACTACCGTGTGGTATTGAAAAATGCGACTGGCACACAAACTCTTTCTACAGTAATCGCACATTAATCAGTTCATTTCAAAAGTCCCTGAATGCCGCATGAAAATGCAAACATTCAGGGACTTTTTGTTTATTCGCAATTAAACTACGGGAAACCCATCTAACCATGAATCGCTTACACATTGCCATTTTTTCGATATTCACTATCTCAAGCACTGTTTTAACAGCCCAAAACCCCATTCCCAACGCGGGATTCAACAATTGGAATACCAAGACTTTTGAAGTCCCAGCGAAATGGATGATGATCGGCCAAACAGCCCGTGAAGTGTCGAAAACCCTGGGAAACGTTCAAGGCTTCAGACTTACCAACGAAGTAAGCAGTGGCACTGTGAGTTTTGCGATGAATGTGGGTTCAAAATACCCCAATCAACTCACGGGCGGCTTTGGTCTGAATGGCACACCCAGCAGCATTAAAATCAACTACAACAGTGACAAATTGGGCAACGACACGGCACTGGTGATTGTTGGATTTACCAAAGGCAGTGATCCCATCCCCATGGTGTTACAGGAATTTTACATTCTGCCCGATGGTGCGGGTGCGGGAGATAACAGCATAACCGTCCCCCTCACCTATATTTACCCCACAGCCGGTATTGTGGCGGATTCGGGCTTTATTTATATCGCAAGCAGTTTACGTCGACTCGCCCCCAATAGCAACGGGAGCATCGCCATTTACGACATTTCCTTCCCCAGCGGACAATCTTCAACGGATGGCAATTTGGGCATAGAAACATGGGGCAGCTTGTTGGTGAGAAAACCCAATCAGTGGATGACATCTTTGGATGCCTACGAGGAAAAAGTGGGCAAGATGAATGGCCTTCAGGAGTACATCTTGAGCACGACCGACGCTCGTTCCGGATTTGCGGCATTATTAAAACAACGAAGCATCAACACTGCCACGGGCGTTGAAATCATCCCCTCTTGGATGGTTACCCGAGACACCAACCTCACCGTGGCCGATATGGGCACTCCCTCTTTCGACGTTAACCAGCGATACAACAGCATCCGTGGCTACTGGAAGGGAACGCTATCGGGCGGCGATAGGGCCAGCGTGATGGTCAATTTCTTTCACGCCGATACCCTTGTGGGTTCTGGTATGTTCACCCAAGATTCAAAAACCACGGTTCCGGGCAATTATATGTTGTTTGCTGAAAACATCGTTTGGGATTCACGTTTCACACTCACACCCACCCGCGCAACGGTTGGGGTGTTCTTGACAGATTCTACATTCCAAAGTGCGAGCAATGCGAGCAGCCAAATTTACTTGGAAGATTTGTGGTTGGACCAAAATTTCGCCAGCACCAAGCCCATCGCTTCGAACAAAATAACGGAAGTCACATGTTTCCCGAACCCCACGAAAGGGCTCATTCAAGTGGTATCCGAGGAACCCATGGAGAGACTTGTGGTAGTGAACAATGCGGGGCAAGTGATCGCAACACAGGTTTTACCTGAGAACACACGTCAATATTCCTTGGACCTCACTTCGGCAACCAATAACCAAACGTTTGGAGTGTATTTCGTGAGAATCGAAGGCGCTTACTGGTCAACGACGCAGGCCATCGCGGTACAGCCTTAAAGGTTTACGGCATTTCTCTCAACAAGTACAGCGCTTGTTTGAGGGCATCCAATTTCATTGAAAACGACTCGATATCACTTCGCTCTGCTTTACTGAATTTGCGGCTTTCCAAATCCTCCTTGCTACAGCTTAAGAACAGGGAAGATTTCATCAAGTCTTCAGACGATACTTTGCGCGACACCCAAAGCAGGATCATGGAGAGGTGAATACCGCCAAAGATGCTCTGCAAGAGTTCCACTGTGTACTTTTGATATTGGTTGTATTCGCGGGTAAATTCTAGGAAACGATTCACAATTTCGCCTGGCACAAAATCAACCTCCTTTTCTCGCATCTCTTCGATGGTCTGACAGGTGTTCTCATCCAAGGTTACCCAATCGTCTTTCAAGAACTTCACCACGGCCGCAATGCTCTCATATTGCAGGGCAGCAATTTCTTCATCGTCGGACAGCCGATAGGCCGCATCCCACTGCAAATCATCTTCTACAAACAACGAGAATTGGGGGTTAGATTCCTCACAAAAGGTACTAAGCAAGCAGTACACCAGACTCTCACGGAGATCCGCTTGTGAGGGCAACGCATTTAAATCCTCGGCCAACAACTGAGCGATGCCCGTAGGCCAGGGTTTGAACTCGCCTTGTAGGTGGGTCTTTAATGTCGCCCCTTGGGCATTCACGACCACGGCATAGTCGCTGCGCAGGGCGCTGACTTTAACGGTGAACGGTCCGTGAGAACTTTTCATTGGCAATTACGCTCCGATGTGCTTCAAATGAAGCAAATGAGAGTGAATGGCGCTCAGCATGGTGGGGAATTCTTTGTAGGTGATTTTAAATTCCTCGCAAGTCTCGCGCACAATTTGATTCAATTTAGGATAGTGAATGTGTGAAATCTTCGGGAACAAGTGATGTTCTACCTGAAAATTCAATCCGCCCAACATCCAAGCCAAAAATTTGCTCTTGGTACCAAAATTGGCTGTGGTTTGGATTTGGTGGGTTGCCCAATCCGCTTCTACAGAGGTGATTGGCGGTGTTTTCTCGATGAATGTAACATCTTCAACCACGTGCGCCAACTGAAACACAACCGCAATTACAAACCCGGTGGTCATGCTAACCACGGTATATCCAATCAAGGTTGGAGCCAAGCCCACATAATAGATTGGAAAGCCAATAAACAAGGCAATGTATCCCAATTTAGTTACCCAAAAGGTAATGTGATCCATCACTGAAAATCTTACTTTCATTTCACGATCACCCACTTTTCCAGTGAAGTACTTCACGAAATCTTGGTAAAAAATCCACATCAAATAGGTTACGCAATACAGCAACAAACCATAGATGTGCTGAAAACGGTGAAACCAATATTTGGGTTGATAATTGTTGACGCGCATGTATGGGCTGATATCGATGTCCTCATCAGCGCCTTCTATGTTGGTAAACGAGTGATGGGCCACATTGTGCTTCTGATTCCAGAAGAAGGCGTTTCCACCCATCAAGTTAAGGCTATGCGCCATCATTTTATTCACCCAAGGCTTGCTTGAATAACTGCCATGGGCGCCGTCATGCATCACATTGAAGCCAATGGTAGCAAAGTTCACCCCCAACAAAGCACACAATCCCAACGCGATGGCCGTGGCTGGAGTAAAAAACACGAGGGTGATATACAGTCCCACCAAGGTCAGTCCCAAAATGATGGTTTTACTGTACAACTTCCAGTTGCCGGAAGATTTGATATTGTTGTCTTTGAAGTATGCGTCGATTCGCGCACGCAACGTAGAAAAAAACTGGGCATTTCTGCCTTCAAAACGAATTTGGTTCATGCGTATTCACAAAGATAGCATTTCCAACTTCAGATTATCTGATAGATGTCACGAAAAGCGGCAAGGTTTTCAACGCTTTGCCCACTTTCACTCGCAAATAATAGCACCCTGCGGGCACATTTTCAACAGACATCACCACCTCAAACCCCTTGTTAGGCAACAAGTTTACCACCTCCAAAGGCTATTCTTTCACCACCCTAC
>JBANFU010000120.1:0-2849 GCA_037975865.1 Bacteroidota bacterium | reverse complement strand
TGCCATGTCCTTTTTGCAGGTGTCCGATACCCGATCCATGCGTAATTTCTGCAAAACGACTCCCGCCTAGGTTCTTAAACACCCGATTGGGCACCAAAGAGTTAAATTCAAATGCACCCGTACCAGTGTAAATATCCAGCCAACCATCATTGTCTAAATCGCCAAAATTAAAACCCATTGCGAAGATCATTTTGTTTAATCCGGCCGATTCTGTGACATCGGTAAATGTCTCATTGCCATTGTTTTTATACAGCTTAGCTCGCTCTGTGCCACTCTTTTTTCCTAGCATTTCCAGCGCAGCTTCCTCACCAACTACGGACAATTTTTCTGTTGGAAATGAGGTGCAGAAAATATCCTCATAACCATCGTTGTTATAGTCGAAAACCAGAGCGGGAAACGTTCTGAATGGTTTTGTTACACCCGCTTTGTCTGCAATATTCTCAAATATTAATTTTCCCGATGTTGATTTTCCCCGGTTCATGAAGAGTTTGTTGTCTTGATTCAAACAAGCCAGGTATAAATCTTGCAAGCCATCGTTGTTGAAATCAGAAAATACCGCTGCTTTGGCATATCCGAAATTCCCATCAAGGCCCCAATCTTTGGCTTTGTTTGTGAAGGTCTCGTTTCCATTGTTGATGTACAATTCACAAGGAAACTGATTTTGATCGTTGTTCTCGTTGGCTACAAATACATCCAGAAGTCCATCATTATTTACATCGGCCCATGAAGCCGTTTCTGTGGGGTAGGCATTGACCATTCCGGCGCTAAAAGTAATGTCGCTAAATGTACCATCGCCGTTGTTTCTCAATAAGCTGTTAGGCCATTCGCCGCCTTTGTCAAGCCAAGCCCCGCGCAATATCAATATATCTGTGTATCCGTCGTTGTTGAAATCGGCTTGCTTGGCATTCAACCCCCCTGAAAGTCCTGTAAGCATGGCCTTGGCCGTTTCGTCGGTATAGCCACCTTTCCCATCCGACATAAATAAATTGGGGTCATCGAACAGGCCATAAGATGAACAAAAGATGTCCATGTGTCCATCCTTATTAAAATCCTCAATGATGGCTGCTCCGGCCAAACCATTGACATCAACACCCAATTCGATGGCGAGGTTTTCCAGTGGCACAAACCCTGTTACTTTTTCGTCCAAAGCGGCAAAGTCGATATAGTGTTCTTTGGGCACTTCGGTTGGGTATTTCCCCAACGTCATGTAAGCGATGTTCATGAGCCATTTGCTCTGATAATCATCAGGATATTTTCGCAATATTTGATTGTAAAATTCTATGGCAGTTAGTGACCCTTTGGTGTTTTTGTGAAATGCTTTCGGTTGTAAAGGCACAATGCAACTGGCCGAATTGTGATTGGCAATACAATTGTCGTTTTCTCCCATGCGTAAATACGCAACCGCAAGTAAGTCAAATACTTTCTTAAAATTGGGGTCAGACAGCGCGGCTTCGCCTCCTCCTGGATATTTGTTCACCATGGCGGTGGCTGTTTTTATGCATTCGTCTACATTGCCGGCATTTAATAATTCAAAACAGTATTTGGTTTCCCAGTTAATGATGTCTTCCGGATTGGTGTAGTTGTGCGATTTTTCCAACATTTGAGCAGCCCTTCTTCCACTCAAATAATAGTTGGTATTGGGGTCGGCAATCGAATTCAAACTGTCTAACACTTTTGCCATCAATCGATTTCCGTTGAAACGAGGATCGGAATTGGGGTCTAATTTTTCTTGGCAAGCTGTGAAATAAAGTGCAAAAATGAAGATAGAAACTCGGTAAGTGATGCGCATTGGTATTCCTTGATAATAGTAGCCCACATAACGAATAATTAAGGCTAATATTTTTCGTCTAAACTATACAAGGTTGAACATTTGTTTAAAATGACATTGTTCAAACAAATGTCCTTCAGTGTCTCACTTGTATCTTCACTTTGGCTGCAGGAATAATTGGGGGTTTCGTGGAAAATATGGTGGAAAAATGGGGGGAACTGGGTTAGTACCGATGCCGTAAAACACCAAAAATTCGGTTAGGTTTGTATAAAAATCAAAAGCGCTTGTCAGAAACAATCTATACCCTCGAACACATCGACCCGCAAACATTCTACGGTCCAAACAACCTGAACTTGACCATAGTAAAATCCAAATTTCCCAAATTGCAGGTAGTGGCGCGCGGACAGGAAATCAAACTCTTTGGTGATGACGCCTCCATTCAAGCGTTTGAGCAAGCGATGAGACACCTCGAAAAAGTATTTCTCAAAAACAAAGAGCTCAACGAACACATGGTGTTGGAAGCCCTGGAAGGAGTTGTCGTTGAAAAGTCAGAAGATCGCTCAGAAAAAGAATTGGTTACCACGGGCGATACGCTGTTGATTGGTACTAGAGGACAGCAGATCAAAGCCCGGACGCGCAATCAGGTGCGAATGGTGAACACCGCCAAGAAAAACGACATCATCTTTGCCATCGGGCCAGCAGGTACTGGAAAAACCTATACTGCGGTCGCCATTGCGGTACTTGCGCTCAAAGAGCGTGAAATCCGTAGAATTATTCTCACAAGACCTGCAGTAGAAGCGGGCGAGAATTTGGGATTTCTGCCCGGAGATTTGAAAGACAAAATTGATCCTTACCTGAGACCCTTGTATGATGCGCTGGAAGACATGATTCCTAACGACAAACTCAAAAGCATGATCGAAAGCAGAACCGTAGAAATCGCGCCGTTGGCTTTCATGCGAGGAAGGACCCTAGACAATTGCTACGTGATTTTGGATGAAGCCCAAAACAGTACCGATTTGCAGTTGAAGATGTTTTTGACCCGTATGGGGCCCAATGCCAAGTTGATAATCACTGGCGATTT
>JBANFU010000113.1:0-8078 GCA_037975865.1 Bacteroidota bacterium | reverse complement strand
CAAAAGCCAACAACAAAGTCATTCCAGTAATGGATTTCCATAATCCACTTACAGGCTCAATGGAGTGACTTGTACCCTCAGCGTCTGCAACGTATTTTGATGCCTTTAATCCCTCAGAAACATTCGACCAAAAGTAATTATTGGCCCCATTGAGCGACCCACCAAAAAGCACATACAAGCCACCCACAATCAGCGCGCCGAGGGCTACCAATTTGGCCAAAGTAAAAATACGCTGCACCCATTTGCCTTCTTGAATTCCTTGGCTATTGATCCAAGTCAATAATACTATACTGCCGATGGCCATACATTGGCCTGACAGTAGAGTAACGGATTTGCCGAGGATAGGCAGTGTTAAAACGACTTTATCATGACCCCAAATAAAAATGCCCAAATGCTTGGCAAAGGCCATGGCTACTGCCGCAATTACACCCGTTTGAATCACTGAAAATACAGCCCAACCATAGACAAAACCCATTCGCTTTCCATATATACGGGTGATGAAATTATACTGTCCGCCCGCATTCGGCATCATGGAGGCCAATTCACCAAAACTCAATGCTGCCATCAGCGTGATAATACCTGTAAGCACCCAAGCGAGCAGGACCAGAGGGCCATTCCCCAGCTGCCGTGTCATATCCCCTGTTACCAAGAATATTCCACTGCCTATCATACTGCCCGAAACGAGCAATACAGAATCAAATAATCCCAGCTTTTTTGTTGTCGTCGTCATGATTAAACTAGCATATTATAAAAAAGGCTTGGTGTTACCAAGCCTTTGATGAAATTGATCAGATTACTTATTGTGCTTGATTCAAATTTGAATTTTTTCGGCTGTATAGGAAGTATATCAACACACCCAAAGAACCCCAAATTAAGAATGCATACCAAGTGTTTTCACGCACTTGAGACATCAAGAACACATTGAATAACACACCCATCGGTGCAACGAAATAAATCAACGGTGTTTTGTAAGGTCTCTCCAAATCCGGTTGTTTGATTCGCAAAATCAACACGGCCATGCACACCATCGCAAAAGCCAACAACGTGCCCATAGAACACATTTCAGACACTTTATCAATTGGGGTAAGCGCCGCAACGATCGAAACGATAAATCCAACCAAAATTGTACTCTTCCAAGGGGTTTTGAATTTGGGGTGAAGAGAACCAAACAAGTTTTTGGGCAGTAAACCGTCTTTGGCCATACCCAGGAAAATTCGGGTTTGTCCCAACATCATCACCAACATCACCGACATCAATCCTGCTGTTGCGGCAATGGTAATCAAATAAACGGCCCAATCTATCCCGGCACCTGAGAAGGCTGAGGCCACGGGTGCTTTCAAGTCCAATTGGTTGTAAGGAACCATGCCCGTCAACACCAAAGAAACGGCGATATACAACAACGTACAAATGATCAAGGAGGCGATAATGGCAAATGGTACGTCTTTTTTCGGATTAATTGCCTCACCTGCTTGGGTTGAAACCGCATCAAATCCGATGTAAGCAAAAAACACGATGGTAGCGGCTGTAAGCACACCACCAACACCGAAATGTAAATGTCCATCTTCACCCATTGTCTCGGCTGGAATAAAGGGATCCCAATTGTTGGTATCTACGAAAAACGCACCCACAAATATGACAAACAACACAACGGCCACTTTCAATATCACAATAATGTTGTTGGTTGATGCCGCTTCTTTGATGCCTTTTACCAAAATGGCTGTAATCACCCAAGTAATCAAGAATGCAGGCAAGTTGAAGGCATTACCACCAAAAGTGACTGGGTCATTGATCAAATATTCTGGCAAGTTGATGTGGAATAAGTGCAGCAATTTGGTAAAATAACCACTCCATGCCACCGCAACCGTGGTTGCTCCCATCATATACTCAAGAATCAAATTCCAACCAATAAACCAGGCAAACAATTCCCCAACCGTTCCGTAGGCATAAGCATAGGCTGATCCTTCAACGGGCAGCACGGAAGCAAATTCCGCGTAGCAGAGTGAAGCGAACAAACAACCGATACCCGCAATCACAAAGGCCAAAGCAAGTGCAGGACCTGCATGGTTGTGTGCGGCAATACCTGTCAATGTAAATATCCCGCCACCAATGATGGCACCGATTCCCAATGAGGTCAATCCCCAGCGGGTAAGTACCCGGTTCAGATCATTTTTCTTCGCATCGGCCTGATAGGCAGCAATGGGTTTCTTTCTCCAAATAGACATATCGATTTTGCTAAAAAACAAATATAGGTGTTTAGGCAATTACACCCAATGCTTTACCCACCTTGGTGAAGGCAGCCACTGCTTTGTCGATGTGCTCAAATTCATGCGCCGCACTTAATTGTACACGGATTCTGGCTTGCTCCTTCGGCACAACAGGGTAGAAGAAACCGATAACATAAATGCCTTCTTCAAGCAATGCGTTTGCCATGTCTTGGCTCAATTTTGCATCGTAAAGCATCACCGGAACAATGGCACTATCCCCATCTTTGATGTCGAATCCGGCCGCTTTGATACCCGCTTTGAAACGCTTTACATTGGCTTCCAATTTGTCGCGCAGCGCGGTTGTCTCATTGAGCATATTCAACACTTCGATACTCGCACCCACGATGCTTGGTGCCAAGGAATTACTGAAAAGGTATGGACGGCTTCTTTGACGAAGTAACTCAATGATCTCTTTTCTGCCTGTGGTATATCCACCCATTGCACCGCCCAGGGCTTTTCCTAAAGTGCCGGTAATGATGTCGACACGACCCATGACATTACAATATTCTGGTGTACCTCGACCTGTGGCACCAATAAATCCAGCGGCATGACATTCATCGGTCATGACCATGGCATCATATTTTTCTGCTAGATCACAGACCTTATCGAGCTGAGCCACATAGCCATCCATTGAAAACACACCATCCGTTACTACCAAAATGAAGCGAGCTCCTTTTTCACGGGCTGCAATCAATTGGGCTTCCAATTCCGCCATGTTGTTGTTTTCGTAGCGGAAACGCATCGCCTTACACAATCGCACACCGTCAATGATCGAAGCGTGGTTCAAACTATCAGAGATGATGGCATCTTGCTCACCCAATAATGGTTCAAATACACCTCCATTGGCATCGAATGCCGCTGCATACAAGATGGTGTCATCCGTACCATAGAAATCAGCAATTTTGGCTTCCAATTCCTTGTGAATGTCTTGTGTACCACAAATAAAACGAACACTACTCATGCCAAATCCATGGGTATCGATGGCGCGTTTGGCTGCTTCTACCACCCGGGGATGGCTGCTCAACCCCAAATAATTATTCGCACAAAAATTTACAACCTCACTGCCGTCTGCCAATTTGATGACTGCGTCTTGGGGCGTTGTAATAATGCGTTCTTTTTTGAAAAGGCCGGCTTCTTCAATGCTTTTCAGCTCTGCCGCCAAATGTTCTTTAATGGCTCCGTACATAAGTGTATAAAAGACAAAAATACAATTTTGCCTTCTATTACAATCCCATCATCGACTTGATTTCTTCGATGATCTTTCGGTCATTGCTCAAACGGGGTACTTTATTCTGTCCGCCCAACTTTCCCTTCGACTTCAACCATTCATGAAAGGTAAGGGCAGGCACCGCGGTTACTTTGGGCATTTTCATCAGCATATCACCCTTTCGCTTTGATTTGTAATCATCATTGGTGTTCTGCAGCTCTGTATCAAGGAGGGACACAAAGGCATCCAAATTTTCTGGCGCTTTGGAAAACTCAATGAGCCATTCATGCCCTGCTTCGTCGCTTTGATCCAAGTAAATGGGGGCGGCCGTGTAGTCGGTTACAATGGCATCCATTTCGCGACATGCGATGGATATGGCCGTTTCGGCGTTTTCGATGACCAATTCTTCACCAAAGGCATTGATAAACAATTTGGTTCGGCCAGTAATTTTGAAGGTGAAGGGATTGAGACTGTGGAACTGAATTGTATCGCCAATGATGTACCTCCACAATCCACCCACGGAGGAAATAACCACGGCATAGTTGATGCCCGTTTTCACGTCAGACAGCGGCACTAAATTTTCTACACTAGGAGCCTCATTGGCTGGATAGAACTCGAAAAAAATACCCAAATGGGTCAACAATACCAACTCATTGCGATTGGCTTGATATTGAACCCCGAAAAACCCTTCACTGGCATTGTAGGTTTCTACATATTTCACATTGTCGCTGGGCAACAACGCTCTGAACTGTTCACGATAGGGCTCAAAATTCACACCGCCATGAATAAACAATTCAAAATTGGGCCAAACCTCCAAGATGTTCTTTTTTCCTGTCACTTCTAGCACTCGCTGCATCACTACGGCGGTCCAAGTGGGTACCCCACTCACGCTGGTTACATTTTCATCTTTGATGATTTGAACCATCTTTTCCAATTTCTCTTCCCAACTTTCCAGTGTAGCCACGGAGACGTCTGGTGTGCTTTTCCAATTGGCCCACGCAGGCAAATGCACCATTAAAATGCCGCTTAGATCGCCAAAATAATAGGTGTGATCCTCTTCACTTTGCTTGGTGGTACCGCCAATCAACAGTCCCTTTCCATCGAAAATTTTTCCCTCAGGATAAAAACTAAAAAACTGTGTCAACGCTTCCTTTGAACCCTCAAAATGATTGTGCTCCATGATCTCATAACTCATGGGAATAAACTTGGAAACGTTGCTGGTGGTGCCACTGCTTTTGGCAAACCAACGGATATCGCCTGGCCACAACAAGGATTGCTCCCCTTTTTGGTTTCTTTCGATGTAGGGCAAAAAATCTTCAAATGTTGCGATCGGAATTCTATTGGCAAAGGATGGGTAAGTTGTCGTTTTTTCGATGCCAAACTTCCGACCGTATTCCGTAAGCGACAGTTTCTCCATCAATTCAGCGAAAAGGTTGTCTTGGTTCTCTAACGACCGCTCAATGTTGGTGTGCAATTCTTGCACACGCTGTTTGAAATACCAACCAATTATAGGACTGATCATGAAGCAATTAAACCGTCACGCAACCTAACGATTTTTTTCGCATGATTGGCAATATCTTCTTCGTGGGTAACCAAGACGATTGTATTTCCAGCGGCATGAATTTCCTCAAAGAGGCCCATGATTTCATGAGACGTTTGGGTATCTAGGTTACCGGTGGGTTCATCTGCCAACAAAAGACTTGGATTGTTTATCAGTGCCCGAGCCACCGCCACTCGCTGTCTTTGTCCACCCGATAATTCATTCGGCTTATGGTCAAGTCGATTCCCCAATCCCACTTTGTTCAGGGTTTCTCTTGCTCGTTCCAATCGTTCTTTCTGTGAAACGCCAGCATAGACCAATGGAAGGGCTACATTTTCAAGAGAACTCAACCGGTTAAGCAAATTGAACGTTTGAAAGACAAAGCCAATTTCATCGTTTCTGACTTTACTCAATTCGATGTCCGTCATTTGACTTACCTCTTTTTGATTGAGCCAATATTGACCTGCCGAGGGGGTATCCAAGCAACCAATGATATTCATGAGTGTACTTTTGCCAGAGCCCGAGGGCCCCATCAGTGCCACATACTCTCCTTGATGAATATCTAGATCTATTTGCTTGAGGGCGTGTACGGTTTGATCGCCCAGCACGTAGGTTTTTCTAATATTTTGCAGTGAAATGAGGGCGTTAACCATTGCCATCTATCACTTTGGGCACTCGGAAGAAATCACTATCAGCTTTTGGTGCATTGCGCAAGGCCTCTTCATGTGTAATGGTCTGAACAACCACATCTTCACGCAACACCGTTTCTGCGTTTGTGAGGTAAATCAATGGTTCCACACCCGTTGTATCCACTTCTTTGAGTTTTTCGCACATCGCCAAAATGTCTTCCAAATCACTTTGCATTTTTTTCAAGCTGTCGCCTTCAAATTGCAACCGAGACAAATGGGCTAGCTCTTGGACTCTTTTTTCGGTGATTTTCATAGTATGCCTAATGATTTGAGTTGTGAAGATATAACATTGTACACTCTTTCTTGTAACATGGGCATGTCATCCATCGACAAACCTTTGGTTTCAATCGGTGCATGGATAAACATGCGCATGATTCCGGGAGATCCATCAAAAGTATCACTGTTAAATCGCTTTTGATTGTCTGCCAGAGTTACTGGAACAATGGGAATTTGTTTTTCAATTGCAAGGCGAAAGGCCCCTGGTTTGAAGGGAAATTTGATGACGGGTGCATTATCAGGAATTCTTCCCTCTGGATAAATTACCAAGTTGGCACCAAGGGCATCCATTTGCTTCGATGCGTCCTCAAACGCTTTGTAGGAACCGCGTAAACTTTCCCTATGTACCGCGATATCCAGCGTTCTAAACCAAATACCGAAAAGAGGTATCCGAGATAGTTCTATCTTGCCCATGAAAAAATTGAAACCCGGCAAAAAACTACCGCATGTAAGGATATCGAGATAAGAAATATGGTTGGGGCAAAAGATCAACTGCTGATCTTTGGGCAACTTTTGCTCATAGCGCACAATGGGAATTACAAAAGCCACAACAGAAGTAACTCTACCCCATATTTTGCGTAAGCCATGAGCCAATCTGTAGGTTCTCGGCGAGGCTAACAACAGAATGAGCAACGGGTAAACCAGTAAAAACAAGGCAACGAACCAAAAGCCCGCCCACGCTAACCAAATCCTACCCAACAATCTCTTCATTTTCAAAACGTGTTATTGTGCCCGCTTCATATTCCACACAAATACCATCAATGCCACTACCATACTTGTGGATACGCACATCATCAATTCAAATCCACCGAAAGATGAAGGAGAAATCTTCACATCGAAGTTTTCTTTCATGAGTGTTTTTTGTTTGACTTTATCTGCATCGGCGATGCTACTGTCTTTGTCAACATTTCTGTCAATGGCAGCGTATTGCAACTTCTTCCAATCCTGAATAATTTCCGTCTTGTTGTGATAGATATGCTGATAGGCCGCAATGTTTGTAGCCGCCATCACCAGTGACATCATCAACGAAAAAAACAAGGCCTTACCCATGTTGATGGGCTTATCGGTCTGCATGTGCATCAAGCTCTTTACGAAAAGATAAACACCCACCCCAGGGATCACCAAATTAAAAAACATGGGAAAGAAGGCCACAAAGGAGGTGGTTTTATACAAACCATTGAGGTATTGCACCAACAGCATCGAGGCACTTAATGAGCCAAATGCCAAGCCATAAATAAATACACGTTTGAACACGGCACAAAAATAGGAAAAGCCAAGGCTAAATCCGGTGATAGAGAAAAAGTTGCTGCACTTTCTGGGCGATGAACGCCCAAGGATTATTGATAATCGTCGTCCTGACGATCGTACTCATCAAAATTGTACTCAGGCAACAAGGTAGTTTTCACGTGACCAATGGTCTCGGCCAAACCATCGCTGAATTTGTTGAAATCCTCTTTGTACAAGTGGATTTTCATCTTTACAAAATTACCGTCATCGTATTTGCTGCGCTTACTTTCGGTGATGGTGATGTAATAGTCGTTGTTTCTGGTAGCTTTTACATCAAAAAAGTAAGTGCGTTTTCCTGCACGTACACGCTTTGAATAGATTTCCTCTTGCGAATCTCTGTTGTAGTTTTCTTCCTGCATCATCTTCTTTTTAATTCGAGAACTCAAATCTCTTGGCAAATATGCAAAAATTATTGAGGTTCTGCACACAAATGTAAGATAAAATCAAAAACAAGTGTCAATTTAACGCTTGATGCCCGTTTTTCATTGGAATTCAGCACTTTGGCTTTCATTCAAATTGCGGTAATATTCACATCGAGCCAGTAATTCATCATGCGTTCCAACGTCTGTGATCGTCCCTTCCTCCAATACAACTATGCGATTGGCCATTCTTAGCGGTGCTATTCTGTGGGCTACAACAATCGCCGTTGAATCCTTGAGCCATTGTGATAAATGGTCGATAATGTGTCGCTCCGTTTCTGCATCCACCGCACTCAAACAATCATCCAATACATACAATTCTGCGCGTTTGACCAGGGCACGCGCCAATGCAACACGCTGTTTTTGTCCGCCCGACAAACTAACACCACGTTCACC